>NZ_DJJJ01000037.1:0-49769 GCF_002434085.1 Acinetobacter sp. UBA6571
ATAAATCTCATGTGGACTATTATATGTTATAGCTTCTGTAAGTATATCCATTAAATCTTTAACGGCATTTTTATTTTTTTTAAGCTTACTTACGTATAGCAGCCTCACCAGAATCATATATATTTGCTCAAGGTAATGATTTTAGTTCCTCGGTTTATTTTATAGAATTATTAATAAAAAAATAGTTATTACAACAAGTTGCATAAAATCCAAAAATCGGTTTTTAAAAATTAAATTTATAAAAAACGAAGAGTTAATTTTTTAATCAGGTTTTAAATAACTTGTTTTTTTGTATGAAAAATGTGATAACCCTATGATATTTTTAATTTTATATAATAATTTTTATTTTATAGTTTTAAGGGGATGGTACAATATATTTAGATAAAAACAAAACATTAGTCTCTTATATTGATATAAGGTCAGCATTTTACTTTACATTTAAATATTATATAATTTTATTAAATGAAATAATTAAATACTTATTATACAGATTATTTCTGTCGTTTTATTATAATTAGCTATATTTAATCTGATTACGGCCATTGTTCTTTACATAGTAAAGATTATTATCAGCAATCTTTAAAACTTGTGCAAATTCTTCTGCACTGTCTGGCCAAGATGCGATACCTATAGAAATGGTAATTCTACCTACATTATTAATTTCAAATGCTTCTACAATACGTCGAAATCTCTCTGCACTTTCATAAATTTCCTGCTTATTATTATTTGGAATAACCACAATAAACTCTTCACCTCCGTAACGACAGCACAGATCTTCTTTACGAAAATTTTCCTGTATAAGTTTCGCTAGAATTTTTAATACCTCATCTCCTATATCATGGCCATAAGTATCATTAACGCGTTTGAAACGGTCTATATCTATAAGTAATATAGAAAAATGTATATCAGAATCTATCATTTCTTTAACAAAAATTTCCATACCTCTACGGTTAAAGAGTTGAGTAAGGGCGTCAGAATTAATATGAAAGTTCATTTCATCAATTTTACTGCTAAATTTTTCAATACTAGAAAGTAATAAAAATTTGAATTTTTGTACTTCGTAATACCATGGCTTAATTTTCTTAATTTTCTTAATTTTTGTTTTAGTCTCAGGTTGATTCAAAGCACTCGCCATCTTGGCAAGCTCATGGAGAGGTGAGGCTATAAAAGCAGATGCTCTCCAGACAATATAGAAAATTAATAGATAAAATATAAAGATTACACCACTTAATCTAAAAATAATTGATTTGGTTTCATCAATTAAATCGGCCAATGGTTCTTGTGAAACAACAATCCATCCGGTTGTAGGTATGTAGGCGAAACCAGCTATATATTTTGTTCCTATATCATTGATTAATTCAGTTTTTCCACTTTTTCTATACTCTATAGAGGCCATACTACTATTCTGGGCTACGAGACCCCCGATTTTTTTCCTATTCGGATCAAATACAATTTTTCCATTTCTATCAATGATATAGATATTGTTATTTTTATAGTTATATTCCAGTGGCAGTAATTCATTAATCATGTTAGTTTCTTTTAAATGAATTAAAGTGCCTACATACCCCTTATAGATATGTTTATTATCAAAGATTGGCTGTGAGATAAAGATTACCAAATTATTTCTGACTGAATAATAGGGCGGTGAGATATAAGCATGCTTACTTCGTAAAGATCCCTGAACTCCCAGTGAGGTAGACACTTGTCTTTGATCAAGATTAAGCTGCTTTAATGTGTATTCAGTAACCGATCCTTGGCTATTACCTATAATTAAAGTGTCAAAGTGATGAGAAAGATTTTTAAGTCGCTCAACTTCATGTTCTTTAAATGTACGCTGATCAAAGCCCTGACCTATTATATCTGCGCTGTATTTCAGTTCGTTTAAAGTAACTTGAAGTTTCCTGTCAGTATTCGAAGCAATTTTAGAAGCATATTCATAGTTGAGAAAAGTGATTTCTTGACTAATTCTTTCTTAAAAAGGATATAACTTGCTACTAAGGAGATAACAAATAAAAATGAGACTGCTAAAGCAGTTAAAATTAGAATTAATTTTCTTAAATTAAGTTTAAAAATTTTTCTTTGGTAAGTATTTGGCATGCCAGAAAGTTAGCCAGCTATTAATTCTATTAAATATACACTACGATATGAGTATCCAGGTAGTAATTTGTTTTTGTAAATTCTATCACAAGAGTAAAAAAATTATATAAATAGATAATTAAAATGAATCATTTTTTACTTAAATATATATGTAGTTTACAGGAGAAAAGATAAATTTTATATATTTTCAAAGACAAATTTTTATACGTATTTATAACATTTGTACTATATAAGTAGAAAGAATTAGTAATTTATATCTTCTATAATAACGAACTAGGTAATGAAAAGTTAGGAAAAATATGAAAAATTTAACTATAACTGGTGTTATTTTAGCTGTAACTCTTAGTCTAACTGCTTGTGCGAACAAGAAAGAAGAAAGTGATAAAAACCAACCTGAGTCTCCTCATACATTAGAGCAGGATTCATAAAAATTTATTTATGAAGTTAAGTAAATTATCAAAATATCTATTTTAGTTAATAGTAGCTCATTTATTAAATATTAGAGTTTATTTAAAAAATAGACTACTTAATTTATATGTAGGCTCTTGTTAGATGAATTTATTTTTCATGATTTTGGGTCTAATTTTATTATGTGTTCTGTATGTTTTAATAAATATAGAGCTTTTTAGAAAGAAGAGCAAAAATGAATCCTATAACAATAGATATCCAAAAGATAATAATTCTGCGTCAGATAATAATTCAACCTAATACGAATAACAAAATATTTAATATATTAACCTCTAAGCTTTAAAAGTAAGTTATACGTTAACAACAGAGTAATTATTATGCTTTATGTAATCTCTGGTTCAATTATATTACTCTTAATTTTTATAGGCTATAAAAAATTTAGGCATCGAAAAATTAAAAGTTTACGCTACTGCGAACCAATTAAAAACTCATTTCATGAAATTACTTGTAGTTATCATTATATAAGCACCCTAGAGCAGGATTCCTCATCAAAGCATACAGAATATACAGGGAATAATGGTTCATTTAGTGGAGGTGGAGCTACTGGCTCTTGGGGTAATACTAATAACGATACATCTTCAAGCTCTGATGGTAGTAGTTCGAATGACTAGTTAATTCTACAAACGAACTATATATATTTATTGATTATAAGAATACTTTTTTGTTAGGGTTGTTTTTTTGAAGAAGGGTAGTAAAGATGATGAAAAAAATTACTTATTTAGCTTTAACGCTGGTAGCTACAGGATTAACTGCTTGTGCAAACTCTCCAGAAAATGGAGTATCCAATAATACTAATATGGGTCAGGCTCAGTGTCTTCCGGCAGAAGCTAAAAAACTGGTTGGACATACTGGTTTAAGTGATGAGCAAATTAAACAGAAAACTGGTTCTAAAATTGTTCGCACTCTCACTCCTAATCAGCCAGCTACGATGGACTATCGTATTGAGCGCATTACAGTAATTATAGATCCTGTAACTAACCAGATTAAAGATGCTTCATGTGGTTAAAGAGTTTAAATCATAACTACAATATAGTTACATCTTGTGGGTAGTATGTTTTTTGATTAAAAAAGAGTCTACTACAGGGATGAAGATTTATTAAGTTTACTCTATGAATATGCAAAAAAAGCTTGTCATTTGACAAGCTTTTTTTATATACATCCTTTTACATGAGGTACAGAAAGTAAGAGAAAATGGGTTGGAAGGCTACATATTAAGATGATAGTTTTATATTCAGTCAGTTAAATAATTTGAGGTGAGCAATGAAATTGTTGACTTTATTTGGTATGAGTATGGCAGTTAGCTATTGCTATAAAAATTTAAAACATAATAAGCTAAACTTTTCACAAGCTAATTTTGATGAAACTATTAAACAGTTTATATTAAGGGATTTTCATAGTTAAAGTAACTAATAAAACTCATATGTGAATACAATTTAAAAAGCTCATTGAAAGATGAGCTTTTTAATTATCTATAATATATTAAAATATTAATATAATAATGCTAAAAAAGACATCTAAATTTCTAGCTTATTATTCATTTTTTAATACAAGAGACCTGGGACCTGTTTCTTAGTTAAAAATAGTTTAATATCCATTGAGCAAATAAAGTCACTTTTAGTTTTTTCAATCCAGACATTAGGCTGCATAAAGTTAAATCAAGATATATTAAAAACCATAAAATTTTTAATTAATTCTAGTTAAAACAATGAACTTTCAATATATATTTGAATCTAATAAAGAGTAAATTCATCTTTTAGTCATAAAAATAGAAGAAAATTGAGTCTTAACTTTTTGAGTAGCTCAATTATGCCAAATATCAATGTTAAAAATCTAGACAATATGCTTGCTAGAATTAAGGAAGAAAATCAGTCGCCAGAAAAAATATTGATTGGTTATAAGGCTTATGGGGAATTAATGAATGATAGAGCCTTTTTTGAAGAGGTAGCAGGCTCTGCTATAGACCCTAATAAAAGAAGATATAAAAAGATTAAAATTAAAGTTACTCAAGATGAGTATCAGATTGAAGTAAAGTGTAAGAACTAAAGCGACTTATTTGGGATAACTTCACACCCAGGCAGCAAGCAAAGTCGGGATCAGGCATTAGATAGTACTTATATGGGGATGAGGTATAGCATCAGACAATGCACTGGAAGGCTATTACTGGCAGATCTTGGAGGGGTAGACTGTTTTTATGATTACAAGCGCGTCAAGGTCAAGCGAATATTAATCTTTGTATAGAATTCGACAAATCATTCTGAAAAAATATTAGAGTCTTAATTTATAATTTTATATATAAACTGCGCTTATATATAAAATCGCTGAGGTTTCATACCAACTGGAATGAAGCCTGTGTGATAACAGGCTTTTATAGAGCTAGACCTTAATTTCTTGATACTTGCTTATCCATGGTTGAGCCTGTTCTAACTGAGCAGCCAATTGGAAGAGGAGGTCTTCACGGGCAAACGGTGCAATAAATTGCGAACCTAGTGGGAGATTTTCCTTGTTCCAATATAGTGGAACTGACATTGCTGGAAGTCCAGTAATATTTGCCAGCTGGGTAAAGGGTACCCATTTCAGATTTTCACGAATAATTTGTTCGACCAGTTTTCCGCGTACAAGATAATGTGCTTTACCTAATTTAATTAACATTTTCAGGATCGGTTTTTGCCAGCTTGGTGTGGTAACCTCTCCATTTCTAGGGGCTACTGAAGCAGTAGCTGGTATTAAATAAAGATCATACTGATCAAAAAAATAATTCATTTGTCTGACATAATCGCCCCAGTTATTGAGATTATGAATATACTCATTAGCACTAGTTTGTGCTCCAAAAGCAGCCAAGGCTAGAGAATCCAGTTCAAAATCCTGATCTTTAGCATGAGTCTGCTGCTTGATCTGTGCCAACATATAAGAGAACTGGCTAAACCATGTCGTAATAAAATCTTTGGCTAAGGCCATACCATCGATTGCGGGCTGGTCTTCTATAACAATATGCCCTAAAGACTCTAAAATTTTAGCAGTATGCTGAATTGCATTAACAGCATCTTTAGAAACTGGTGTACCAATAGGTGAAACAGTAGAAAAAGCTATTTTTAATTGCTTGGGTGGCTGCTGAATAACTTCACTATAAGGCTGTAAAGGAGCCTCAATTTTAAAGAGCGAGCTAGATTCAAATCCTTGTGTTGCATCAAGCATAGCTGCACTATCTCGTACTGTTCGTGTCAGAACATGCTGCATAGCTGCGCCGTGCATGGCCTCACTCATACCAGGGCCCCATGGCGTACGACCACGACTAGGTTTAAGTCCGAACAAACCACAATAGGATGCAGGAATCCGGATAGAACCTCCACCATCTCCTGCACCTGCTACCGGTACAATACCTGCTGCTACAGCTGAGGCAGAACCACCAGAAGAACCGCCACTGTTGTGTTTTAAATGCCATGGGTTAGCACAGCTCCCCCATGCATCTGGTTCAGTAATTCCTTTGATACCAAATTCAGGTGTATTGGTGCGGCCTAATGTAATAATACCTGTATTCTCCCAGCGATTTACAATCTCCGCATTAAACTCGGGAATGTAGGGGAGCTTTTTTAATGCCTGACAGCCATAACTGGTCGGTATGCCTTTGTATTCTTGAAACAGGTCTTTTACTAAAAAAGGTACACCGGCAAATGGACCATTTAAATCCAGTTTTGTCCGCTTTTGAGCATACTCATACATAGGAATAATAATTGCATTGAGCTCAGGGTTTGCAATTTCTACGCGTTGTATAGCAAGTTCTAAAAGTTCGGAAGCCTGTACCTGTTTATTCTTAACAAGATGAGCTAGTCCCAAGCCATCATATTGCATATATTCTTGAATTTTCATTATTTAAATATTTCCTATGTATTTTTATATCTTTGATCTTTTATTTCTGGGATGTACACGTATATTATGATACGGAGCAATTTAGCTTAGCTGATTTTTATAATATTACCTAATTGTAAAACCCCTCTGCAATAAATCAAGAGTGAAGATAAATATTGTTTTATAACGTTATTCAAACAAGTTTTTTTACAAATTTATGCTAACTTAAATTTTATGGGGACAAGGTTAAAAAATTCATGAAAAAACTATATCTTACAGCTCTTATTACACTTTGTTCAGGTTGGGTATGGGCAGAACAGCAACCAGTATCAACATCTTCTGCGCAAACTGAAGCCCAGTCAGAAAAATTATCTGCTAATACGATCCGTATTTTTACTCGTCCTGAAATTATGGGTCTATGGGGCATGGAAATTCCTAACAATAAAAAATGTGTAGAATATTATAATTTTCGAAATGACAATGAAGTAATGATTAAAAGTGGTCAAGAGTGGTCGTATGCACTTTATGATTATCAACCTTCAGATGACTTAAAAGACAAGTTGCCTGCGTTAATCATGCAGGTAAGATACGATAATAATCAGACGGATTGCTCTGGTCGACGAGAAGACCAGACGGGTGAGATTTCTCAGTACTTTGTCCAATGGAAAAATACTCATACGATCAATTTTTGTGCTACAGAAAAAGGGCAGGAGTGTTTTGCTACATTAAAGCGAATTTTGCCTTAAACTTCTTTGTACTATTTAACTTTAGTTTTCATAAACCATAAAAAATCAGGTAATAAAAAGCCTCTTGAATCAAAAGGCTTTTTTATCATGATACATCACTAGCTGGCTTTGGTGGCCTCTTGCTGACCTTCAAGCTGTTTAAGTAAATGCTTTTCCAGATAGTGAATATCCATAGCTTGGCTACAGAAATTCTTATCTTGTAAAATAAGATCTTTATGCAATGGAATATTGGTTTTAATTCCAGAAAGAATCATTTCATCTAGTGCCTGTTTCATCCGGGCAATTGCAGTTTCACGATCTTTACCGTGTGAAATCAGCTTGGCAATCATAGAGTCATAATAAGGTGGAATACTGTAGCCTGGATATATGTGTGAATCTAAGCGGATACCTGCGCCACCTGGAGCATAAAATTGCTCGATTTTACCTGGTGACGGCATAAAGGTTGAAGGATCTTCTGCATTGATTCGACATTCGATTGCATGGCCGCGTACTTTAATATCTTCCTGTTGAAGATCAAGCCCGATACCTGCTGCAATACGCAACTGCTGTTCAATAATATCTACACCCGTTACCATTTCAGTCACCGGATGTTCAACCTGAACTCGCGTATTCATTTCAATAAAGAAGAACTCACCATCTTCAAATAAAAACTCGAATGTTCCTGCGCCACGGTATTGCATTAATTTGCAAGCATTCACACATGCTTCAAGAATATCTGCACGTGCCTGTTCTGGCAGAAATGGTGCAGGTGCTTCTTCTAGAACTTTCTGATGACGGCGCTGTAAAGAGCAGTCACGGTCATAAAGATGAATGGCATGACCATTGCCATCACCCAAAATCTGAACTTCTACATGACGAGGTTTTTGCAGAAAACGCTCCATATAAACCGTGTCATCACCAAACCACATTTCAGCATCACGCTGGGCAGCTTGGACAGATTCAAGCAGAGTGTCTACACGCTCGACAATACGCATACCACGGCCACCACCGCCTGAGGCAGCTTTAACAATCAGCGGAAAACCGATTTCTTTTGCTTCAGCAAGAGCATTATTGGTCGTTACAGCATGAGCTGAACCAGGTACGGTCGGTACACCAGATTTTTTCATCGCCATGATTGCTGAAACTTTATTACCCATCAGGCGAATATGTTCAGGACGTGGACCAATAAAAATGAATCCTGAACTTTCTACGATTTCTGCAAATTCAGCATTTTCAGATAAAAAACCATAACCCGGATGAATTGCATCTGCACCGGTAATCTCTGCTGCTGTAATAATAGCCGGAATATTTAGATAGCTTTCACTGCTGGTACCAGGCCCTATACATACTGCTTCATCACAAAAGCGTAGATGCATCAGATCCTTGTCGGCATCGGAATAAATACCAACGGTTTTAATTCCTAAAGTTTTACAAGCCCGGGTGATGCGCAAGGCAATCTCACCTCGGTTTGCAATTAAAACTTTCTGCAACATATGAATCCCCGGGTATTAAGCGCGATAGCGGAATAATGGTTGACCAAACTGGATGACTTCACCATTTTTGACCAGAATTTCTTCAATTACACCGCTTTGAGTGGCTTCAATCGGATTCATGATTTTCATTGCTTCAATAATACCTAACGTATCACCGGCAGAAACAGTCTGGCCAATTTTAACAAATGGCGCTTCACCTGGGCTTGGTGCTGCATAGAACACGCCGACCATTGGAGACGTTTCTACTGCACCACGTGGTGCTTTAGCTGCAGGGGCTGATGCAGCTGGAGTTGGCATCGCAGGAGTAGCCGCCGCTGCAACGACCGGCATACGGCGTGTCAGGGCGATAGACTGATCGCCTTCTTTGACTTCAATCGCCTGCAGGTCGGATTCAATCATCAAGTCGATGAGTTTCTTGATTTTGCGGATATCCATGGATGAGTCTTCCTAATTATGATTGGTGAGAAGAGGGTTTAATTTTTTCGATCGCATAGTCCAGAGCAAAATGATAGCCTTTTGCTCCTAAACCACAGATCACACCGACTGCTTTGTCGGATAAATAAGAATGATGACGAAAAGTTTCGCGGGCATGCACATTAGAAAGATGGACTTCAATATAAGGAAGCGCAACGCCAAGCAAGGCATCGCGTAAAGCTACTGAAGTGTGCGTCAGTGCAGCAGGGTTGATAATAATAAACTGTGTACCATCATCTTGAGCCTGATGAATCCGGTCAACAATTGCACCTTCCCAATTGCTTTGAAAAGTATTCAGAGAAAATCCTGCTTTTTGAGCATGTAAAGTCAGACTTTGATTGATATCCTGAAGGCTAAGACGACCATATACTTCCGGTTCACGTTTACCTAGCAAATTTAAATTCGGTCCATGAATAACCAAAATGGTTGAACTCATCCAGCCTGCTCCAATATCAAAAATATATGCATTCTTTGCAAGATGTCAGCAAAGTTTGCGTATTATGGCATATTATTCTGCAAATTCTTTATAATTTGTATTAATTGAAACAGAAGATCAATGCCAAAATTGAGCTATATATTGAAAACTTTGCAGGGAATTGGCAATGTTAAAAAATGACAAATTTATAATTTTTTTAAATTTTAAAAGATATCATGAACTGGCTAGATGTATTAAAATTTCTAGTAATGGGTTAAAAGTTTACTTATTGCTCTTCTAAAATATTTTTATTTACGAATTTTATCATTAAGTTTTCTGTAAATATTTTTTTATAGATTTAAAAATTATTACATAAATTTTTAAATCTAATTAAATGTTTGATTTATGCAGAAATTCGAGGATTCTATTTTTTGATTTAATATCTTAACTGAATGAGAAATAAAAAATTTATTTTTAATGATATATAATTAAAATATTGAAATTAAATAAATATTTTAAAAAAAATGAGGATCTTAACGAGAGTCCTATTAAAGAAGGTTTGCATACATAAAGTTGGGTTTTTCTTCATTTACTCATGAATCTATTTAAAAATTTTTAATTGAAAAATTTACTAAAGGTGAATTTATAGTTATTAAGTAGCCAATAGATCTAAATGAAATAAATAGGTGATTTACTTAATCTAAATAAATTTTCAGTAAAAATATATAGTATAAATATCATACAGCAAGTTGACCTTTTTGTTCATACTAGCTGGAACTTGATCTCATCCCAGTCTGAATATTCAGCAAGTCATATTGGCAAAATCTTAATTACCAGTAAGTTTCCTGTTTATATCTTGAGCAAAAAGAAGAGGAAACAAGAAGTTATTCTATTTTAATTGGCTTCATCTTGCTCATTTCCTATTTAAAATACTCTTAAAGGCAGTTAGCAGGTTTAGGAATACCAGCAAGACGGCTCAAGTGCCGAGCAACTAGGCCGGTATTAAATTTTTCCTGTAAAAGGGCATTATCAATTAATGGATCATCCAGAGTCTTGATCAGATACTTAATTAGCGGGCGGGTGGCAGGAGAATGCCCATACTGATGGTAAAACTGACGTACGGCTTGTAAGACTCTGAAGTGCCAAGGAGTTAATTCAAGCTCCAGTGATTTTGCCAGTTGCTGAGCAACCTCTTCATTCCACAACGTATAATCGACCAGATGGCCGTCCTGATCCAGTTTAAGATTCATAAAAATAGCCTAAGTATTATTTCAAGCGAATACAACGATTGAATTGCAAAATAATATCTGCAAATTTTAAATAATCAATTAGATCAATAAAATCAGGGAGTTTTTCTATTAAAAGTTCTGTATCAGTTCTTAATATGTAAAGGGAGGCACACTCTTTTAACCACTCGACAGAAAAATACAGCACTGCTTCACCCATAAGGACTATGGTATCTTCAGGACTATAAATTTTCTGTAATTTGCTTAATGCCTGAGGAGCGGAGGAGTAATCTGACTGTACAAGAAAAAGGGTTTTATCTGTCATATATATTACTCGTGAAAATTACCAATACAGAACATGATCAAAAGAGCGGATGAATTCCGCATCAAACTTTACAATTTGAATTTCCTGCTGTGTATTTTTTACAAAAGAAGAGTTTTGGTCTTCTTCCTCTATAAGTACAGGTGTTAAATCATAAAATTCAAAACTATCTAACAGATTTGAAGCAATCTTGAAGGCATGGCGTAACTGGTCAAATTCTAATTTGGAGCGTAATAGAGTGAGAGCTGCATCTTGCAGTAACACTTTGACTTGACAGCCAAAAGTCGCCAAAACCATTGTGGCTGAAAGGCTTTCATGTATCTGTAAACTACCAAGGTTAGGCTGGGTTAATATAACAAGTACAGTTCTCACACAATTCACCTTTTAAAAGCAACAATCTATTGAAAATAACAACTTAGAATTGAATTAAACGTTGAGCAGACTGTACGGCATCTGCCAGTTCACCTAATCCAACCAGTTCAAATCCCTGAGCAAGGTTGTATTGACTGATCTGATGACGCTGTGCATTCTGCTCATCAGTAATGCCACGTGCTAGTGCTGCACTGACACATACCGGTAAGCGAATATTTAGTTTTTGCCACTCGTGAGTCAAACTGCGCTGATCATCTGGTAACCATTGCAAGCTATTGGCTACCATTACACCATCTTGGTAAAAAAATACACGAAAGTTTTCATCTTTAGTTTTTAAGGCCTGAGCAAGACCAAGTGCATGCCAGGCATATATTGAAGTCGGAGCAGAGGTAATTAGTAGTAAGGTACTCATTAAATATTCATTCGGTTTAGATCAGTGATTTGTTTCGATCAGGGTTATGACGGAGCAATACGCATTATCATTTAAGGGTAGTATACAATGATTTTAGGTGACATACTTCCAATTTTAGACAGAAATTAAAAATTAATTAAAAATTAAATAATAAAAAACAATGTATTAAGGCAAAGTAGTCAAGCAATAGAATAACTAAATCCAAGATTTATCTGCACAAAATCCCCTCTATTTCCTTTCATTTTTTAACTTTATCGCTAGAATAAAAAGTAATCTGCACCAAATCTGCACCAAGAAATGAAACTACCAAAACCCATCCAACGCGGGTCAAGTTGGCGCATTACTGTGACTTTCCAAAAAAAACGCTATTCAGTCACTAGAGACTCTGCAAAAGAATGTGAGATTTGGGCGATGGATAAATTGTCCGAGCTCCGGTCCGGTAAAAAAGCAATCGAACAGGGTGAAAAGCCTAAATATCTTTTTAGAGATTTATGCGCAAAATATTATCAAGAACATGGTCGGCATATGCGATCTGCACGAACCATCAATTTCAAGATTAAAAACCTTGATCGTATTGCGCCAAACTTGGCAGACAAGTCTATTTATGATTTTAAACCTGCTGATATTGCAGAGTGGCGGAACAACAGAAAAAAAGAAGTTAAGGTGGCAACGCTTAGAAATGAACACGCAATTTATTCAGCCGTGTTCACATATGCCATGAAAGAACTATTTTTAATTGAGTCTAATGTATGGCATTCGGTTACGATGCCAGGTAAGGAAAAATCAAGAAGTCAGCGGATCACAGAAGAAGATCAAGCCTTGATGCTTAAATCATTAAGCTGGGATGGAACCACAACACCTGAAATATCACGCCACTATGTTGCGTGGGCCTTTCTATTTGCTTTGGAAACAGCAATGCGTCAGGGTGAAATCCTTGCCATGAAAAGACAAAATATTAAAGAAGGTTTTGTGCATTTACCCGTAACGAAAAACGGTGACTCCCGAAACGTACCGTTATCCAAAGAAGCGAAGCGGCTCTTAGTATTACTCCCGAAAACCAATAAGCAGCTTGTACCACTCGATAAGGACAGATTCTGTGCAACATGGATGCGAGCCAAGAAAAGAGCAGGGCTACCGCATATTAATTTCCATGATTCAAGACATGAAGCGATTACAAGAATGGTAAAGGTTCGGAAATTGCCAGTTGAAGTATTAGCCAAGATCACTGGCCATAAAACTATCTCGATGCTGGTGAATACTTACTATAATCCTGATGCTCAGGACCTGGTGGAAATGTTTAATGACAGTGAGAGCTAATTAGCTCTCGGCCTGCCTCTTTTTACTTTTGTGGTGAGCATATCGTGTGCAAGACGTGGATGGTATAAAGCCTTGCCTTGTGTGCCCTGGTTGATCGATACAAGCTTGTCCCTGATTGTTGTCACAGATAAGTTGTATTTTTGAGCCAGGTACGAAGCAGAAACCAACTCCACTTCGACTTCTTTTAACTCCTTCACTATTGCTCCGCCGATTTGCTGGCCCAGCGTGATTTGCGGAGGTCGCTCAGCTTCAACAATGATGGTATAGCGAGCCATTTAAGTCACCTCCTTTACCTTAGCTTGATTTAACTTCTCCATGTGGCCTCCTTAAATTTTGCATTAGTCAGCAGTGCTTCAATTTCAAACAGGCCTACATTGGTAAAGATATGATCCATCTTGCAGCCAAAGACAGTCAGGGTGCGGGTGATAGATGAGTATGTGTATTTCATAGTGATACCGCCGTATATCTATTATGGAATTTGCCACCCCATAGGGCGGCATGGCCCTTATTCACTGATCTCTGCATAGCGACGGTCATAAGCTTCATTGATCCGCGCCGTATCATTGTCTGGAAGGCTATTGATTGCCGGATCACTCATGATGTCATTCAGACGGTCTACACTTTGGGCAGCATCAATATGGGCTATATAGGAATCCACCAGACTTGCCGCATCAGCGAAAATATCCTGCTGTGACAGCACTTCTTTGCGCTGTGCGTAGAGACTCAACAGCTCGTTATAATCTTCCACCGTCATTTTGGCCTTATGGTTTTTAATACTCTGAGCTGTTTCAGTCTCTAGCTGATGCACATCCTGAGTATCTGCAATCATTCGTTCCAGTCCTGCCCGGGTAGAAGTGCTCTTGATCTTGTCTACTGGTGCCTGTCCTTGCTGATAAACACTTTCCTCATCAAGACGCTGTTTGACGTAAGCCAATAAGTAATTTCTATCGACCTCAGTTAATTTGGTCTCCTTCTCGATCTGACTTTTTAAACCATTAATAGAGCTAGCTTGAACGGTACTGGTGAGCGTCTTCATATAGCTCTTTTTAATTTCAGCAGATTTGTTTACATCGACCTGAGCAGTTTCTGATGTTTTATTTTGCTGGATTAAGTTCTCAGCTTCTTGCTGTAGCTGTTTAAGATCTTCCACAGTCAACTCTGCCTCTACGACCTCATTCTCTGTAGAATTCTGGACATTTTCAGCTTCAACAACTTTTGGCTGTTTACGTGCACGTGGTTTCTTTTCTTCCTGAACTGGCTGTTGCTCGGCTTGCTGCTCTACAGGTGCTTCTTTAACGACATTGGCCTTAAGGTCAGAGGTAGTCACCGGTGAGGTCTGCTGTACTGGTTCTGGCGTCACATCAATAATGGCGTCCTGTTCTTCTTCCTGAGTCCGGATACCCATTAAGACTTCTGGTGCGTAGATCCGGCCAAAGAATGAGGCAGCACGATAACGTAGCATCTGTTCAGGCATAGTTTGCCATTTAGATCCGTTCTTTTGATACCAGCCTTCTTTCACTGCCATTTCCATTGAGATTTCAGCAGATTCAAGGCGTTCACCTGTAGCTGTTTCAATGGCCCATGCTTTACAGGTGATATTGCGTAGCTTGACAGTATGGACTTTTTCTTCTGGCAGACTCTTGCGGGCGCGCTCATTCCACTTCCATTCCTTGGTGGTATAGGTCACTTCCACTTCACCACGGTCTTCCATTTCAAAGCGCAGCGGTGAGTACTTGCCAGAGGTATTAATTGCCCCGATCACGAACTGTGATGACCAGGCTGGACGACCTTCGACAATATAAAGGTTCTGCATAATCATCAGCGGATCGGCACCCATGCGGTTTGCCATATTCAGGGCAATAACACAGTTGGCCAGACCATTCGGGTTAGGTTCACTACGGTACAGCCAGTTTCCATTCTGGTCTTTACCGTCTTTGATCTTTAGTGTATCGCGGTAAACTTCCGGTACCATGGTTGAGGCGGCAAGCATTTTGGCAATACGTTGTGCCAGTTCAAAACCTTCCAGTGAAGTCAAGCTGACTTCAACGGGTCTAGGTGCTGCTACAGCAGTCTGACGTGAGGTACGGATCTGTTCAGCGGTCATTACTTGAGAAGTCATTGTTTTAATCCTTATAAAAATTATTTGCGAAATTTGCAGGTGTGGTAAACAGGGCAGTATTTGTCGTGACACATCATTGATTTTGAGTTGCCGTAAAATACGCCGTGCTTAATGAGTTTTGCTGCGTGGTGCAGTAGTCCAGGTTCTTCTTCGGTACCTAGCAGTACCTCTGCTGGTGAGTCGATTTCACCGATACCGACGTGCTGACCTTTATCTGTTTTTCCGGTAGTCAGGCCGTAGATACGGGCAGGGGCCAGTACCGGTTCTTGCAGTGCATGACTGGCCAATACGGTATAAATCCCCATTTGTGGTGTATGGCCTACGGTTTTGACTGTACCGTCTGAAGCAACAGCATTCTTGCCAGATTTAAGGTCACCAATGCCCAGTTCACCCTCATTATTTTCATAGATGCGGTCAATGGTACCTGTAAGCTCAATGCCCAGATCAGCAAGGATGAGAGATTCACAGCGCACTTCCACACCTATAAATTTTTGGGTTGGCGCAATATGAGTGATGTACTTTTGCACTAATGAATGACCAATTGCCTCAGCAGCATTCTGATCCAGGTCGGACCAATCTACTTCTTCACCTGGCTGCCAGATCTGGTGATGCAGGATCTCGCGGCATTCTTCCAGAGTGACGTCTTCACCAATCAGGTTCAGATAGTCCCACTGGGTCACTGCTTCATGAACTGCTGTACCTAAGCGTGTGCGTGCACCGGCTGGAGTTCGTCTGTTTAAAAGATTCTTGGCTTCCCAACGTGCCGGACAGTCAAACAGGTCGGACAGGGAGCTGGCTCGGATTGGAATAATTTTGTCTGGATTTACGGCCGCATTCATTAACGCGCCTCCACAACCTGAACTAAAGCAGAATCAGTTTTAGAGAACTTCGCGTTATAAGCATGGGCTTGCACTGCCTGAGTTTCAGCTTCATTCGCACAGCTACGCAGCATGCATACCAGTGCAAAGACTGAACTGGCAATGAGTAAAATGGCGCAGATGTTAGAGAAGACCGAACCGGGCTTGCTTTGCATTTCTTCAGCCGTGGGTTCTTGAAAAAGAATCTGGGTGGTTTGACTCTTTGGGTGTTGTTGTTTCATAATTACCTCGCAGTGATGCAAAGCACCCATGAGTTCGAAGGCAGGGGTGCTTTTTTATTGTCTACGAGATAAATATTACCAAAAAGGTAATTTATTGCAAGCCTAAATTATCTTATTTGTGATACTGTATGAATGAAAAGAAAAAACCTGCAATTAGCAGGTTTTAAGTTAATAAAAATTAAATATTAAATAGATAAAGTGTAATCTAAATCATATGCTGTTCGGCTCATTATATACATATATTTTTTTAGTATTTCAGACGCATAGGGTTCAGCTATGTTTCCAATACGAGAGACAGGCCATGAGATACTTAATTTATTTTTTCTACACTTAAATTCTGGTGTAATTTCTAGGAATAACGCTATTTGTAAAGCTTTGTTTGCTTGTAAATAGAAATTACGATTAGAACCCTTTTTCGTTTTCAATTCGATGAAATGTTTATTGAATAAATCTTTTATAATTTCGAATCTTTTCTGCATAGCAATTGTTAAATGATTACTAATTGTTTGATTATTTTCGAAGCTAAGATAACCTTCTTTATTGAAAGCTACCAGATCTAAAATGCTTAAATTAACATTTATTGCATTTGTAAAATTAACATAGTATTGAATATCATCAATTTTAAAGTCTAATTTCATTTCCTTTAAGCCAATATATTTATTTTCAAGATCGTAATTCTTTTTAAGGGCTTTGTTTAAGGACTTAAAAGTTCTAGAAAGTTCCTTTTGACTGCGTTTAAGTTGTTGATAGGTAGTATGATATGAACTATACAAATCTATTGGATATTCAGGAGATTGTTGTATAAATTTAGGTATTTCAATTAAATTTATATTTGGATTATCATATTTAATATTTTTTACTCTTAAAGGGGCAAGAATTCCTTCTTTTAAGGCTCGATTGCCATCAAGGCCTCTAAGAGCGATATCGCAAGGCTGCGCTAATAAAATAAATTTTTCTTTCTTATTATTTATTTCAATTTCAAATATATCTCCACAAGAGATAGCGGTGAAATTATTATTAATAACTTTAGAATCATTAAAAATTTCTAATTTTCTGAAATACTCTAAGTTGGGATGAATTTTAAAGTCCTCATGGATTTCTATCGGGATATGTTTTAACTGCCTTAATTTCTCTAATGTAGGCTGGTGTTTGCTTAAATTAAAGAAATCTTTAATGTAATATTTCGTGTTTGAAAGAAAAGCTCGTTCTATAACATATAATTCTGATACCCCTTCAGATTCTCCTTTTTCATAAATATATTTCTCTATATCTTCAGGTGTCAAATCTAATAACAGATTATTTGTATTTGAATAAACACTCTGTAAATGACCCTCTAATTTTTTTAATATTGCAACCATATTCTTTCTTAATGTTACTTTTTTCAAAGCTGCTTTTAATGAGTTATCTAATAATGATTCATTATAAAGTTTCTCTTTAGAAATTACTGAGAAAGTAATTTTATTTTTGAATTCTGGCCGATCTGAATATAAAATTTCAGTTTTTCTTTCATCTTGTTTTGATGTGTTGTGGGTTAAGATAAATGCAGTACTTTTGGATTTTTGTCTAATTAGCTGGATAAGGATATCTAACCCTTTTTCTGGATTACTTTCACCTTCACTTAAATCAATCATATAAAGCGTATCATTATCATTTTTAGTACTGGAAATAAAGCTATAAGCATTACTAAAATTTAAACGTTTATCTTTATCAATTTGTAAATAATTGCAGATTTGCTCAATAATTTTGGGAGATAGTTCTTTTTGATGCTCTGATTTGGAAGCTGTTTCTTGTTCTAAAACAATATTTTTTATCCTCAGCAGATCAACTGGAGCTTTTGTTTGTAAAAAACTGATTAAATCAGATTTAATACTTTCATAAAAAACATCTACAGTATCTAAATCTTTAAAAGCAGAATATTGATTAAGTATCTCATTTATAGAAGTATCATTAAAATTATATTGGCTGCAAACTTCATAATTACTAATAATTAAATTTGCAACTTCTTCAGGTGAGGTATTAAAATGATCATCAATCCATACAATATTATTATAACCTAAAAATCTTGCGGTCTCTAAAGCATTCATAAAACAATCCCACTGAAATCTACAAAAAATTTATACATATTTCCAAATGTGTTTCTTTCAGAAAGTAGCCTTATATCACATTCTTCATCTCTTAATAATTGTTGAGATATAAATAAACCTAAACCTTGACCATCATTACTATCTTCAGGTTTAGCTGAAACAAACATTTCAAATAAATTATTTTCAACTTTTTTATCAATACCTATTCCAGTATCCCAAATAATCAAACCACTATTTGTAAATTCTATAAAGATTTCTTTTTTTATTTTAATATTAAAAATACTATCACTACGTCTTAACCAATAAACACTATTACGAATTATATTATCAATTACTTGTAATAATCTGCTTTGGTTACAGCGAATAGTTAAAGAGTTTCTAGTATTAAGTAAGTTAATTTCTATTTTTTCAAAATCAAACCCATAAGCACGAGAGGTTATATATTCATTAAGGAAGTCAAGTAAATTGATATTAGATTTGATTCGTCGCGCTCTAGGCAACATTGGATCAATTAAACCTATAGTATTAGTCATACTTGCACATGCACTACGCACTGCACGTAATTCAGGAGTGAAATCATTTTCTGAAACATTCTTGATTTTTGAAAGTTTTTGTATATTATTCATCCTCATACGTATTTCTGTTAAATGAGTACGTATTTCATGAGTAAGACCTCTAGCGCTTAAACCTACTGCCGCACTTTCATATAGACTTAATTTCTGTTCGTTGGATATTTCTATATCATTTCTGACTTTAGCAATAGCTTCTTTTAATAATGGTTGTTCATCTAAAATATTATGGATTTGATCCATAGATTCTAATGTAACATTCGTAAGTTTCTCAACTTTAGCTAAGATTTCATTTGTATTAGTTAACTGACTAATCTCATCTTTAAACTCTTAAAACTCATCTCTTAGTAAATTCGAAGCAGTCTTTGCTATAATTTTTGTTTTTTCTTGGCTCTTTACTGAGTCTTCTAGTCTTTCAAGAGCAGGTTTATTAATAATTTTAGAAGCTTTTATTTCATTTTGATCAAGATATTCTTTATATAGATCATCTAAACCTCGTCTAGTATTATTTAAACAATCATTTGCAAATTTTTTACATCTTTCTGCAATAATTAAAAAACCTCTATAAACATCATTTTCAATAAAACCCTCCCGATCTGATTTTTCTGTTAATTTATAATTTTTTTCACCACTTAAGGCAAAGTAACCTATAGTGTTTTTAGGGCGCATATGATAAATACTACCAGAAGTTGCACTTGCTGACAGATTTAACCAGTCTCCGTTAGAACGAATTAGAAATCCATCTCTTAATATGGATATTCCTGACATATTTTTAACGATGTCTTTATTGAATTTCAGACCGCTTACATCAAGTTCTTCATCATTAATATCAATATGGAAAAAATAGAAATTTCCTGAAAATTCTCCTGGAAGATTAACATCTTTCTTATCTTTTATAATTTCATTCCAATATATTCTTTCTTTTAAAATTAAAAAGTAATTTGGATTATCATTCTCAACCCATTCAAATCTTTTCATATTTATAGCTTTTTTTAAGTATTTTAAGAAAGATTTTCCATCATCTGGTGTGAAAACTGTATCGATTTTGATTTGTCTACTTTCATTTCCTCGAGAAGAAACATATAGCTGCTTCTTTATTTTAGCTGTCGCTTCTAAATAAGGTTGATTAGATTCATTTTCTTTCCATTCGAATGAAAAATCTGCTACCGCTCTTTTGAATAGTTCATCACCAATTGCTGTTAAAGCTTGTGAATTACCATCAATTGTAATTGCAACTGGAAAAGATGAAGTAGCCTCAAATGGTGAAATTAATTTCATTAAACTTTGGGAAAGTTCAAAGATTCTAGTATTTTTTTCCCAGTAATTACGTTCATTCAAACCTAATATAGAAACACGTGTTCCTTTGAATCTTTCTGTATTTGGTCTTGTTTCTACTAATACAGGAATTTTATCAATAGTTTCTGCAACTTCACAATCTGTCCATCTAAATCGAGCAGAATGTATTTCATTTTCAGGAGAAGTAGCAGATTCTATTAATAATATATCTCCTAATTTCATTGTTGATAAGCGTCCAAGTCCTTTATCTCCTAATGGAGTCCGACCTAAACGTGTTTTTATTTTTGGTTTATCTGTTTCGGATCTTTTAATAGATGTACTAATTACTAACCATGAGCTTCTAATTTTATCAGCCGTTAAGCCATCTCCTCTATCTTCGATTGTTATTTTCCCTTTATATTTTAAAATACGTTTATTCGTAACTTTGGGGTCTTCTAATTGAGCATATACGCTCTCTGATTCTTGTAAGAATTTAGTGAAATCTATATCTTCTGCGTAATCTATTAAAGAATCTTCTATTTTTGTATCAACATTAATTAAACATAAAGGGGAATCAGCATCATATGCATTTTTTACACACTCTAAAATCGCCTGTTCGGTATCAGTAACAAGTTCTCTCCCCAATTGAATTAGGACATGTGTACTTACTCGTAAAAATGCATTGGTATTATTTATTTCAGACATTACATGCTCTTACTTAAACTCGGCAATAAGTGTTACTTCACTATTAATTGTTTTACTAAAATTATTTCTTGCTGGCATTCGCTTACCTGGTAGTTTTCTAGTAATGTTGGTAATCATTATACCGTTTAGCGATGTTACCATATCTTCTAATATTTTATCGAAAGGTACAGTAATATTTGCTACTGTTCGATTACCTGTAGTAAATACCCAATGCGCTGTATGATTAACATTCCTAATATGTTGTAATGCTTGATAAAAATCATACATAAAACTAGTTACTTTTCTACAGCGCTCACCTTTTTTATTAATTTTTACATGTTCAATAAATTCTCGATAAGTGTGTGAGATTTTAATTAATTGCTCTTCTTTATGAGTAATATCTTTTAAAGAACCGCCTAGACTTTCTTTATCAATACTATTGCTATTTAAAAAAGCTAATTTACTTGTTCCTATTGGTAAATCCTCAATTGGTATCCATTGTAAAGAGAGAAAAGAGAATTGGCCATAAGGTATAGTCGTATGATTATCTCCATATGGAGGGGAGGTAATAAGAATTTGATGGCGTAAATTGTGTGGTAATTCAGCAGAGCGAATATCACTCATTATAAGATTAATATCCGTATTTCTTTTTGAAATAGATTTCTTTAAATGATAATCTTTAATTTGTACTGAGACATCCTCTAAATGTTTTTTAAAGATCTTTATGATTTGTTCAGGGAAAATATAGTTTTCGGGTTTTCTGATGTGTAATTTATAAGTACTTGTTCTACTGTTAGAACATTGACGGATCGTTTCTGCAAATATAACCCATAAAACTTTTCGAATATTTTGTGATTCTATAGATTGAATAGCCCGTCTTAATTTTGATAAGACAATTGCATTTTCATTTAAAAACCATTTTTCACGCCGCGGAAATTCAACATCTATATCTGTATTTTGATCTAACTCGAATTTATTTATTACTTCAGAAGCAACTTCTGAGAGTTCCACTCCTTGATCAATAATAGCTTTCACCTGACAAACTAGGATAGCTAATGGATTAATATCTACACCAACAAAGTCCAAAGATCGTAGAGTTGCTTCAGTTAAAATTGTCCCCGAACCTACAAATGGATCAAAAATATAACTATTTTCGGGAGCATGTTTTAAAATACAATCTAAAATATTGCTTTGCATTGTGGGAACCATCATCGCAGGATACCGGAGTAAACCATGAACGTTAGGCCTAGAATTTGCACCAAGCTTTTGCCATGCCTCTGGTTGAGATGTAGATAAGTTGAATAGTTCATCTTGCAATGATAGATTGTTTTTTAGATCGCTTTTTTTATTAGCTAACATTGCAAAAAAAATCCCAGAAAATAATAAATTATAAAGAGGGAATTGTATGATAATTGCAAAAAAAATACCAGGTAATTTTTTACCTTAATTTTTAAATTAGACGTCTCTATATAACCCGACGACTTTTCCAACCAATTTACATCCTTCTTGGAGCGGTATGATCTTTTCATGCCATTTAGGGTTTAAGGGTTCTAAATACATACCGTTGCTTTCTACAATCAATTTCTTGAAAGTCGCTTCTGTTTCTCCGTCGCATGCAACGATAACCAAATCACCTGTTTTTAAATCACTTATTTGAAAGTCAGGATTTACATATATTTTATCGCTTGGTCTAAAGTCTGGAGACATCGACTCTCCAACTACAATCAGACCATAACCATTTTTACCGCATTTAGGATTTGGTGGTAACCATTCCTTAAATTCAGTACCTGTTGGAATAGAATCCGCTGTTGTCCATGTTCCTGCTTGTACCCAAGAAATTACAGGTACTAACCGTCCAGCTATAGGAAACGGAGCGGTTATATTATTATCAAAATTTATTGATTCGATATCTTCATGAACTTGATCTAGCCAACCATGGGGTTTATTAAAAGCTTCTTCAATTTCACGCGCTACTTTATTTCCAATTCCTTTAATTGGATTGGTTCCAGCAAACTGACTAGTTTGTGACTGCCCCTTATTAATCTTTTCAGCAAAATTAGATACTCCACCAATTTGATCTACTAAAAGGCGGGTGTTTTTATACCTTATCGTTTTGCTGTCCATAAAAAACTCAACTATTTATAAATGAAATCACTAATACAGTGATTTTTTCACTTTTGTAAAGTTTACGATTATCACCAAAAAGGTAAACAAGAAAAAAGGTTGTATTTTAATTACCTAAAAGGTAATATCGGGATTGGTATGAGAGGATCACTTTATGAATTTCCGTGACTTTATTCTTAATAAAAGCCCAAAAGATTTAGAAAAATACGCAAAAGATGCAGGAACGACAGTTGGTTATATAAAGACACATTTACTGTATGGGTATAAAGAGCCACGTAAAATCCTACGTAAAGCATTGTCTACAGCCAGTAATGGTGAGGTTTCTGAAATAGAAGTACTTCAACATTTTGGGTTATATCCTAATCAAGTTGGTAATAATCAAAATAGTAATAACTCAACCTGCCAATAACTACGTTCAAAGGAAAGTGATATGAACATATTAGATGCTGCTTATAACACTGTTCATGACTACAGAGGCGGAGCAAACAGTCTTGCATCACGCATGGGAATTAAAAGTCCGGCTGTACTCAATAGTAAGGTCAATCCCAATACAGATACTCACCATTTATCTTTGCTAGAAGCTTCGAAACTTATGGCATTAACTGGTGATTACCGCATCTTACAAAGCCTGAATTTCGAGCATGGAAAGGTTTCTCTTGATTTACCCACAATTCCTGAATGTAGAGATACCGCACTCACTGATCTGGTTCTAAGTATTGGAATGAGTGGCGGTGACGTATGCGCTATTTTTAGAGAAATGATGGCAGACGGGCGCATTACTCAGGGCGAAGCAACGGATATGTCCAAAGTCATTCATCAACTACATCTGTTCTTGGCTGAGTTAGATCGCCAGGTTCACTTATGCGTAGAACAAAAAGAAAAAGCCTGACGGTCGAGGTCAGGCTTTGTTCCAACAATTCAATTCTGAGGAAATGAATATGAATACCAATTTAGCAGAACATATCCTTCATGGCAAATCAGTGCAGGGCGATTTCATTACAGGTGATGTGGTGGTGTTTGCAAGCCGCATTGCGATGGACGGGCTACAAACCGTCAAAGCCCAACAGAGCAGCCATTACTACCTGCTGGAAGGCGGGCAGATTGTGCATGAGCAGGATATACGTCCGGCCACACTCGCTGAACTCAAGGCCAAGCGCCGCTTGGCTGAACCGGTAGCATTATTTGTTACGGAGGCTCCATGAACCATCAGTTTGATGCACTGCCCGAATATAAGCAGCTCCAGCAGGTGCAATCCTTCTATGAGCCGGCGCTGCGCATATTAAACGAGCTGATCGAGCGCAACAAAGCCAACCTGCGTAAACGCGGCTATAACGAGGCCAATGCTGCACTGGCCCGGGACGAGTTCAGGGCACAGATGTCCCGCCGTTTCAGAATCACGATGTACCTGTCGGCCCAGATCGAAAGCAGTCTGATGAGTGCCGGCAAAGTTAAATATTTCGGTGGATATATCCAGCCTGCTGATGCGGCTGGCCACCCTGAGGAAAAGGTGAAGCCATGAGCTTAGATGCAACCAACTGGGCCTGGAGAGTCGGACTGACCGAGAAGAAAGGCGGTAGTCGCATACCGCTGAAACGGCTTATCCTGCTCTCGCTGGCAGACCGTGCCGGTGAAGACCATTGCTGTTACCCTAGCATGCAGCGTCTTGAAAAAGACACCGGACTTGAACGCAAGACTGTACTCAAGATTATTGCCGAGCTGCTAGAAGACCGGCTGATTGTCGATACCGGTGAGCGCAAGGGCAGCACCAGACGGGTAAAAGTCTACCGGTTAAATGGGGTCAATGGACGCGAAACCATGCCAAAAACGGCACCATTACAGGAAAAAAATTTATCTGAAATAGTACCGGAAACGGAACAGTCCCAAAAACGGAATCATTCCGTTAACGGCATGTTGAATAGTGCCAATAACGGGACTTTGAATAGTGCCGTTAACGGGACACAGAATCTCCCAATGAATCTTTCAGAAGAATCTAAAAATAAAAAAGACTGGCTTTGCTTTAAAAAACTTCGTGAAGAAATTTTTCTGGCCGATGACAGCATCGATTTTGACACCCTCATGAACTCGAAGTGGTCTGAGCGGGAAAAGCGGGCCTTTGAAACCTACAACGTGGGCAAGAGCATGAGCTGTGATCTGATGATCTATCACTTTGCTGACTGGCTGATTAACGCCTACCGAACCAAGTATTCAAATCCGCAGCAAGCTGCACCTGTTAAACCGGCAGGCGCAGGGAGTCAGTCGAATCGGCTTTCTGAAAAACAGATCCACACCTTCGCCCAGAAGCTCTCACAGCATCCCGAATTCTCAGGGCGTTTTAGCGAACCCGGTGAGTCATACGAAAAACTGGCCGCACGCATCGCCGTGAAACTGGCTGATCCGATACAGGCGAAGAAATGGGAGCCTTACCTGAAACAGGTAGGATTCAATGGTTCACTGGCAGCAGGCGCGTAATGACCAGTATGTCTCTGGTTGACTACCACAAGCTCTATGGCACTAAAAAACGTGCCAAAGCCAAGCGGCAGAGCAAGGTGAAAGGGGAGAAGGCTGCAAGTGAGGGAGAGGCAAAGCTGGCCAGCGATCTTAAAGCGCTCAAGATTGGCTTCGTACAGGAGTTTTACTTTCACCCTGAACGACAATGGCGAGCAGACTTTCATATTTTAGAAACAAAGATTTTAGTTGAGGTGGAAGGCGGGATCTGGACAGGTGGCAGGCATACACGGGGTAAAGGGTTTATTCACGATATGGAAAAGTATAATGCGGCTACAGTGCTGGGTTATCAGGTTTTACGGTTTAGTACAGAGCAAGTGAAAAGCGGTTTGGCGGTTCGGCAGATTGAAAGGTTATTAGGGGGCTTTAAGTGATGAATGCAGCAGTAACAATTATGCAAACAACGGATTGGACACGTTTTAGTACTGAGGACTGGTTCCGTCAATTTGGTGCCTGGATGAATGGCAATACTGAAGTCAAGCGTCTGGTCTACAAATCATTGCCCACGCGTAAGTTGAACCAGAAACAACGTGAGCAGCTCATTGCAAAATATATGAATGATGAAAGTTTTAGAGAACCAGTTGTACGCCGTGGAGTGACCTGTCAAATAAGCGATAATGAGGCAAGAGCATTTCAACGAATAATTTTAGATATACGGCAGATTGAGAGTGAACCATTACAAGAGTGGATGGATGTAGTTTGGGCACGCTTTGTTATGAATGAGTCAGTAAGAGAAATTGCTACCAATAGAGAAACGTCAATTATCCAGATCCAACAAGATACCAAGTGTGGATTAGCCTTTATCTCTGGCCGCTACCCTAATCTTATTTCTGGTTTACTCAAAAAGTAGTGCTTGCTTGTATATACGGGTTATGGCATATTTGTGATAACTTGGCGAATTTGTATATAATCGCCATTAAATAAAGCTCGCATTTGCGGGCTTTTTTAATATTAAAAAAACTTAACATTCGGGTATTACAAAAGATACTTTCAACACCTGTAAGTAGGCTAAATTAGAAAGAGCTTTATATGCTTTCGAAACAAGCAGATGTTCCTTATCAAGGCTCGCTCCTGATCAATAAAGTCTAAGAGAGGTTCTTATGTCAGCCCAGTCAACCTATTACATAGGTGGAATGTATAATGGCCAGTTGGTAGAACCATCACATTTAGGTTCAGAAGAGATCCTCAAAGTTATCGAAGAGTTTACGGCGCAGGATAAAGAGACCCTGTTGTATAAAAGAGTTCAAATCAACAAGGATGGTACGATTAAATCTTTCTACTTGCTGGAAGGCGCAGAACCGGCCGATTATAAAGAATTAATCTTAAACATCTGGTCAAATGTACCAGTAGATGTGTATGGTATCTAAAATCAATGTAAATGGATTAGACATTGAAAACTATTATCAAAAATTATCAGCGCCTTGCTCAAGAAACCTATGTGAAGGTATATAGAGAATACGGGTTTAGTACTAATGGTTTAAAGGACTTAAATCTTTTACTCACCGAATTGAAATTTAAAACTAAAAGTAAAGAAATTAAGATTCCTCTTACTCGAAGCTATTTAAAAACGTTAAAACCTATAGAAAGATGGGGTATAGAAGCACGGATAGATTTCAGTGTAATACCTGATCGGGAGCTTACCCAAAGTTTTATTAATTGGTATGTAAACCTGATTGAAACTATATTTACACAAAAAGAAAAAACCTTTCCTCTAGCGGATGAAAAAGAGGAAGGCTATCAAGATATTGTGAACTACTTTAAAAGAAAGAACTCTTCAGTAAAAGCTAGATCTGATAACTTTTATAAAAAAGTGCATAAGAGAACACAACAGCTAAAAGCAGATTGATGATTCACTATTTACTAAATACCCACCGTGAAGTTCCAAAATATGAAAAAATTTATTGCTTCAGGATTTTTACTGACGGTTCTCTGTGCATGTTCAAATTACCAGTCAGATATTGATCACGTATCTGAACAAAAAACAGATAAACAAGCAGAAGATACACTCCATGAGTGTTTGCCACTTCGGGCCAAAGAGCTTGTAGGGAGAACTGATTTAAGTGATCAGGAAATCAAAAAGATGACCAATTCAGAGATACTTCGCTATGCAAGAGTAGGTGAGGCTGTTACAGAAGATTATCGACCAAACCGAATTACAGTTATTAAGGCTTCAAATACCAACAAGATCATTGACGCTTCATGTGGTTAGAAAGAAAGGGGGCGAATACTGTTTATCTGTATTGATCTTGATTAAAATGAGTTCTATTTGCATTGATTACAAATTAGCCTTTATCACTAGTATCTTTAACTAATTGTTTGAACTAATATTGCGCTTAAATTCCGGGGATATATCTTCTTTGAGTCTTAAATCATTCTTTGGTTTAACTCAATTGCGTTACCTATTGCATTGTCAACAAAGCTGACTTGGATAAGTGAAAATTTTATCTTTAGGGACCTTACATCACAAACTAAACACCTTGCAGCTATAAGTAATTACTTACAAAAATTTTAAAATGTTTTTTTACGGTTTTTACGTGGTTACTATTTAGTTAGGTCAGGAGGTTAATGTGGAAGATGTAAGACTGTTGTATGTAAGTAAGCTAAAAGATTGTGCCAACCCTATGAATGAGCTGTTCAACATTCTTACTGAAGCATTAAACTTTAATACGCCTCATAAGATTTATGGTGCTCTCTATTACGGCAATGGCTACTTTGTCCAATGCCTTGAAGGGGAGAGGGAAAAAGTTGAACATCTTTATTTTCAGAAGATTCTTAAAGATCCACGTCATGAAGAATGTGAAGTGCTGTTCTTAGAAAATATTGATGAACGAATGTTCTCCAAATGGCATATGAAATATGCGAGCTATCATAAAGATGTTATAAATTTCTTTATGGATAAGCATAAAGAGAGCTTTAATCCCTATTTGTTGACTAATGAAACTATTCCTGACTTTGTAGATTTATTATCTCGACAGCCCGACAGTTTTTATACCTTAAGCCATAGTTGATTTATTCTGTTTCAATATTAAGTTAGCTTATTTAATTTTTAAAAAGTTATTCAATTAATCTTGAAGATATATAAAATAAAACCTGCCCCGCAGGTTTTATTTTATATATTGGATCAGAGAATAAGAACATGCTTGAAGAACTAGCAAATAAAAGAATATTAGTGAGTGAATACGATACATACTATTAACTCTATTATCCAAAAAAATTACTCAAGAAACTCGATATTTTGTCTATATTCAAATGACCCTTTTTACTTAAGGGTACTTTGGTAACCTACTTTAATTGTCTTTTCTCCCTGAAAGAAAGGCTCTTAAAGTTTTAATGAATTTGTATACACTTAGTTTTATACAAATCCTCATTAGCCTATCCTTAAGAGGATAGGTTTTTTTTATTCATAAGATTTTAGTTGGAGACAGATTTTTAGAAATTTGTTTATATTGTTTATTTAAAAATCTCTAATTTAATTTCAAGCTATGTTTAATAAATAAACAACATGAGATACATTAAGCACACCGTTATTGCTATTAAAACAACTACATATATTTGAATTTTAAATTATATTAATATTAATTCTATTACTTTCCTTCCGATAGAAGAGTGTGTGTAGTAGTACCCCTTAACCTGCTTTTACCTCTATGAAAGCAGGTTTTTTTAACCCTTCATTATTAGTTTATTAGCTTTAAATATCCATCTACCGAAAGCTCATATCACTCCCAGTATGAGCTTTTCTATTTAATGAGAGAGATTTTAAATATGAGTGATTCAGATATACTGAAAACATTACAGGTGTTAGAGAAAACACATGGTAATTCAAAAGAGGTTGTTTATAGCGCTCATCTCTCTGATGAATGCGTATATTTGTTTTCAGATATAGGATATGCCGGAAATAATCCTACTCCCAGGCATGAGTGGCGCATGAATAAGGCAGATCCTGATTTGGAAATAAAGTTAAAGAGTGCAGTTCAGCTTATTCTGGATGAAGCCCAAGTGGCTTAAGGATAATGGGTGAACTGAAAGTATGAAAGGAATTAACTTTATTATTGAAGATCTCATAAGCTCTAAACACCTTATGAGATCTTTTAAAATTTATTCTCATAACTACAGATCAAATCCTAGATTTTTTAAAATAACTTATGCAATCTATTTGATTAAATTAATTAAAATTACTTAGACATTTATACTATATTTATTTTGCTAGGGCTCTGATATAGCTAGGTGTTTGCCGAAAAATTAAGAAGTTTTTATCATGTCTAATTATAGAATTACTTATGAAAGATTAATCTCTAGTATCAATAATAAGCTGGAAGTAAATAAAAACACGGCTATAAGTTTTGAAGAGAAATATTCTGATATTGAGCCTGGAGTAGTAGAGAAACTGGAAATTTACTATGATGCTAAAGGGTATGAGTTTGACTGGCTAGAAGAAGATAACTTATTGGTGGTGCTTATAACACCTAAATAACTGAACAATAGTTTTAAGCCACCTACGGGTGGTTTTTTTATGGGTGTAAGTTATGGATATAGACCAATACAAAGTTCTAACCAAAAAGAAGCCATTAAAAAAGGTACCAAGAGCAAAACCATTACCTAAGGCAACTCAAAAATATCTCGAAGCTGAAGAAACCCTTTTTCAAGAACTAGAAGAACACTCAATTGGGTATGAACGAAAGTTTCAGTTTAAAACCACTAAGCACTGGCGATTTGATTTTCATATTGTAAAGCTGCGACTGCTAATTGAGATTGAAGGCGGTCCTTGGTCTGGTGGACGCAGGGGTAAGCTGGCCAATAAAGCATGGAGCATGGATCGTTATGACCATGCAGAAGAACTGGGTTATACGTTCGAACGTTTTCATCCTGATTCAATACTTTCAGGCTATGTCATTAACTGGATTAAAAAAGAACTGGAGCGAATGAATGATAGAACAGTTCAGACCATTCCCACCGCCGGATCTGATTGATCAGGCAGAGGAAGAGGAAGCAATCCGGCTGGCACCCGCCGTTGAATTAAAAGAATGGGTGCTTAAAAACTTTTTAACCTTGGGTGGCCAGCTGCACAATCCGGACCATGATCATATCGCTGAGCTGCTTCATGATGATGAAACCTTCCTGGCATTTGCTTGGGCTTCATCTGCGGCAGTAGCGAAAAAACGTGTGGTACTGGGCCAATGTGAAAAGGTGATGTTTAACCAAGGTGGTTGGAAGAAGGCTAGGCAAGAACAGCAGATGCGGGACTGGTTTGGCTATGTACCTGTTTATCTCATTACAGTAGATGCAAGCTTTTGCGAAAACTCTAATGATCGTGAGTTCTGCCGTTTGATTGAGCATGAACTTTATCATATTGGTGTTGAACGTGATGAGGACGGCGAAATCATTTATAGCGATATGACCGGCTTACCAAAGCATTATCTTGCTGGCCATGATGTAGAAGTGTTTTTTGGTGAAACCGAACGCTGGGGAGCTGATGAGTCAGTTAAGCGTTTACTGGAAATTGCGAAGAATGCGCCGTTTGTTTCTGAAACTAATATTGCTGCGTGTTGTGGAAACTGTGTGATTGGTTAGAGCTGAAAGGCTCATTTTTTTTGCCTGTCTTGTTGGACGTAGCATGACAAAGGGGTATTTATGGCGGCACTTAAAGAGCCTGTAAAAATCTTTATAGTTCAGTCTCTTGCTTGCTTTGAAACACCTCAACAGGTGGCTGATGCTGTCCAACAAAGATTTGGTATAGAGATTGACCGTAGACAATGTGAGGGTTATGACCCCACAAAGTTTTCAGGCAGAAACCTAAGCAAGAAACTGACAGAACTATTTGAGCGTACCCGCAAGGATTTTCGAGAAAATATCGAAGATATAGCGATTGCTAACAAGGCTTTTCGTTTGCGTGAGCTTCAAAAGATGTATGAAGATTCAGGTCGAAATAAGCGCGTAAAGCAGAACCTGTTAAAGCAAGCATTTCAAGAAACAGATGGCCGTATCACAAAGACAGATATAACTACAAACGGTGAATCTCTTAATGCGGCGAAACCTACGGTAATTGAACTGGTGGCTCCTAATGTCAAAGGTACAGATTGAATTACCACCTAAACTCATCCCGCTATTTAGCACCAGCAATATCCGTTACAGGTCTTCATGGGGTGGCCGTGGTTCAGGTAAGACCAGAAGCTTTGCACTGATGACAGCGATCAAGGGTTATATATATGCCGAGGCTGGTGTGAGCGGGTTGATCTTAGGTGCGCGTGAGTTTATGAACTCATTAGCTGATTCATCTATGGAAGAAATAAAACAGGCGATTCGCTCAGTTCCTTTTTTAAAAAGCTATTACGAGATGGGTGAGAACTTCATTCGTACTAAAAATAAAAGAGTGAGCTATGGATTCGCTGGTCTACGCCACAACCTGGACAGCATCAAGTCTAAAGCGCGTATTCTGCTGTGCTGGGTAGATGAGGCTGAAACCGTTTCTGAGATGGCATGGCGCAAGTTACTACCTACAGTGCGTGAAGATAACTCTGAGGTGTGGATTACCTGGAACCCTGAACGACGTGATAGTGCAACCAGTACACGTTTCAGACATGAAGAAATTTATGATGACCTGACCGGTGAACTGATCGGTCTCGGTGTAGAGATGAACTATACCGATAACCCATGGTTTCCTGAGGTCCTTGAAATCGAGCGCCGCCGTGATCAGGCCACTCTGGATGATTCGACCTATCGCTGGATCTGGGAGGGAGAGTATCTGGAATTATCTGAAGCACAGATCTTTCGAAACAAGTTTGAAATTCAGGAATTTGAGCCTGATCCCTATAGCTGGGATGGACCATATCAGGGTCTGGATTTTGGCTTTGCTCATGATCCGCTGGCCGCGACACGTTCATGGATTCATGACGATTGCCTCTGGATTGAGTATGAGGCAGGCGCTGTAGGGCTAGAACTGGATGATACGGTAGAGTTCTTGTCAAAACTCATCCCTGATCTTGAAGATTATGCAATCTATGCCGATAACGCACGACCCGAGTCTATTAGCCATCTAAAACGAAACGGATTAAGCCGTATCAAGGCATGTGAAAAAGGAAAGGGTTCAGTCGAGGATGGTATTGCCTTTATCCAGTCATTCAAGCGGGTCTATATTCACCCTCGGTGTAAGGAAACCCTAAATGAGTTTAGAAACTACTCTTATAAAAAAGACCGGTTAACGGATGAGGTGTTACCAATCATCATTGATGCCTATAACCACTACATCGATTCAATCCGTTATGCCCTGGAGAAAATATCCAAGGGCAGGCGTAAAGCTAAACCTGCTACAGCAGGAAGCCGAACATTCTCGTAAGGAAAACCTATGGCAAAGTCTAAAAAAGGCAAAGCAGCTAAAAAGGCTTTGTCTTATGGCAACTTATATACACAAGAAGCAGTTACGCAATTTCTCTCTAACTTTGGCCGACAGCCAGATACGGATGAGGTTTTACGTAAAGCGGGTATAGCCCGGCATAGACTGAAAATTATGCTGGATGATGACGAAATTGCCCAAGCAATAGAGACGCGTATTGATGCATTGCTTGCTACACCATTTCGGATTGAACCAAGTGATACTCCTGTTGCAGCGCTACTGAATATCGAACTAAAAGAATGGTATTTTGAAATTGCATCTGCTGCACTAAACGCCTTGTTATTTGGTTACTCCGTACAGGAAGCCGTATATGAGCTTAAGCCTGAAGGGTATGTGGGACTGCAATGGATTGGTGAAAAGCCCATGCAATGGTTTGAACCAAAAAATGATGGACGATTAATCTACCGGCAAGACGGTTACGGTCGAGAAGAAGAAATTGATCAAAAGATAAAGTTCTTTCTGACACGCCGTAAAGCCACTTATGAGCAACCCTACGGAAAAGCACTGTTAGCCACACTATATTGGCTTTATTTCTTTAAACAGAATGGCTTTAAATTCTGGGCCAAGTTCCTGGAGCGTTTTGGTACACCCATACTTCTCGGCAAGGTGGATACAACTGGCACAGAAGATATGGCTAAAGCTTTGCTCAATGCTCATGCTCAAAGTGTTCTCGCAATTGATAAGGACGATGATGTAAGTGTTCTGACTGCCGGAGCAAATGGAACAGCCGGCTCATCATTCGATATGTTTAATAGCGTTCTAATTCGGCAAATTCAAAAGGTTGTATTGGGACAGACACTCACCAGTGGTACAGATGGAACTGGCAGTCGCGCTCTTGGTCAGGTACATGAAAATGTGCGACAGGATAAACTGAAATCTGATATGCGGCTAGTGACTCCAACGATCCAGGCAGTAGTTGATGCCTTATGCATGCTCAATGGATGGGATGAACATAAGGTGAGCTTGGGTGAGGAAGCTAAACCTCTTAACAAAGAGCAGGCCGAACGGGATGTTCACCTGAAAAATGCAGGTGCAAACTTATCGGATGACTACTTTATTCGTGAGTATGGCTTGCAAGAGGGTGATTTAAAGTCTGTAACTGACTTGAACCAACCCGATCTGCAGTTTAAGGCTTTACCCCATAAAGCCTTTAGTTTTGCAGCAAATGCCAGAAAACTTTCACCTGAACAGCAGGAAGTAGAAGAGCTGACTGATGCACAGCACAATATCGAACTCTTAAGCAATGCCCAGGTAAACGAGCTCCTGCAGAAGAGTGGAACACCAGAAGAACTGGCCTTTCATCTAATGCAGCTAATGCCTGAGGCTAATCAGTCGCAGTTCACGGCGAATCTGGAACGGGCTTTATATGCAGGTGATGTGCTGGGGTATATGACAGCAAGTGAGGGGAAATGAAGCCAGTCACATTCTTAGAGGCCTTACAGTTTGCCCGGTCTCGTAAAATTGTACTGCCTGATGAGTTTTACTCTCTGGATCTCAAGACACGACAACTGGCCACCACGGTCAGTTTTTTATCGAGCATAGAACAGATCCAGACTGTGATAGCCGCTGTAAACAAGGCTATTGCAGATGGCTCGACATTTGAGGACTTTAAGAAAGTGGTCGCTAAAAATGAAATCAAGCTAAGTGAGCCTTATCTCAAGAATGTTTTTAGGAGCAATATTCAGACGGCGTATAGTCATGGACGCTGGCAACAGCAACAACGCAATAGAGACAAACGACCATACCTGATGTATTCAGCTATCGATGATAGCCGGGTCCGTCCAAGTCACCTGGCATTGAACCGGATTATTCGTCATATCGATGATCCGTTCTGGCTCATGTATTACCCGCCGTGGGGCTTCATGTGTCGCTGTACAGTGATTGCCTTAACCGAGAAGCAGGCATTGAAATATGGTATTACACCTGATGATCAGCTACCGGAAGTGGCTGAGGAAATGGGGTGGAGTACTAGTCCAATGACCTATGGCGATCTATCTGGTCTGGTAGATCAGAAGATCCTGGATTCTGACATGGATAAAGCATTTTTGCTGAAGCAGAAAGAGGTCATCAAAGCCGAGTGGACGGCAAGTAAAAAGCTGGCCAGTTTATTTGCTCCAATGGATGAGCAGAGCCGTGATCTATTTGAAACCATTGTTGAGACAGTTTTACCTTTAGATCCGGAAATACGTCCAAGTACAATTAAGACTTTCCTGGATTATGTACAAGGCAATGATTCAGCTCTTACGGCGCAGTTAAAGCAGCCCCCTGTCACTCTGGCTGAGGAAGTGCTTAAACGCTGGTTGAAGGAGGATTTAGGCAGGTTGCAGGCAGTAGCATCGAATAGTACAGCGACAGTGACCGGATCAGCTTCACTAGCCTACGCTGCATCATTGGAGGTAGGTAAGGTCATTACTCTGGATGCGCCGTTACTGCTTGCAGGTTCTGGCTCAAATATCGTGATTCAGATTGAGAATGCTAAAGGTTTAGGTATTGATCTGGATAAGCTAAATGCAGGGCAAGGCGTACTGTTTCCCTTAGGCATATCTTTTCAGGTAGTTTCAAGGGAAATAGTAAATGGTCAGATGGTTTATACACTGAAAGCCTTAACTAACTAGATTTCAGAAATTAATTTGGACCACTCCATTCGGGGTGGTTTTTTTATGGAGCATGAAAAATGCCAGATCCAAATGAAGAACGGCTGAAATATCTATTTAATACATCAGCCATTGAGGTACCTCAGGCCAAAGAGGGAGATAAGCGTACATTTAAAGGTACGGCGTATAGCGGTGGACGTGTAGATGGTCACTGGTATTGGGGCCGTACCGGGGTGGTCTTTGATCTTGAGGGTATCGAAATTGATTCACCTACTGCATTACTGGAAGAGCACTTCGGCTCTAATCGTATAGGCGTAGTTAAAAAAGTCGATACCAATGGAAAGATCGATGTAGAAGGACACTTCCTGACTAATGAACGGGCCAAGGAAATTGTTCAGGACTCTGATGACGAGTTTCCGTTTCAAATGTCTATGTTCATTGATCCAGGCTCAGTTGAAGAGGTAAATACAGGCCAGACTGTTGTGGTTAATGGTCAATCATTTACCGGACCTATCGCCGTTTTTCGTAACAACCGTATTCGTGAATTCACGATCTGCTCTACCGGTGCTGATCGGAACACATCAATCAAAGCCTTCTCAGGCAAACCTAACTCCAATCAACCACCAGAAGAGGACACAGACGTGACCGAATTAGAAAAAGCACAGGCTGCTCAAAAGCAGGCTGAAACTGAGCGCGATAATGCACTAGCTGAACTCAAGCAATTCAAAGCACAAAAGCGTTCTGATGAAATTGCAGCTTTAGAAACTGAGCTGAAAACACAGTTCAGTGCTGAAGACAAAACGGCTTATACCAATATGGATGATTCGGTTTTCACCTTCACGGCTAAACAGCTTCGCCAATTCTCGGCAGGCAATCAACAACCACCAGCTGGACAACAGCAACAACAAACACCAGGTGTAAATCCAGCATTTGCTCACTTGTTTAGCCATCAAGCTAATCCTGGGCAAGGTGGACAGGCTCCACAAGGTTCAGCACTGGACCAGGCATTTAACCAGTTTGCCGCAGCACAACAACAGGGGACTAAATCATGAGCCAAGTCATAACTGGAACTATTGAAAATAAACAGTTGGTGGTCGGTGATGGTATTCGTACCGAGAATGCCAAACCTAAAACAGGAGTCATCTATTTACGTGGGGATTTATTATACGTCGATGCCAACAATGTAGCAGATCATCCGACGGTAACTGAAAACGTAGTAGGTGAGTGGAATGCGATTGCACTGGCAGACATGAGTGCAGAGCAGTCGACCTACCATGCCAATCATAATCTCGAAATGCCGATCTATGTACAAGGTGCCTTTGATGTGGCTGTTGTTACAGTCAAAGGTGAGGCGCTTGCAACAGGGCAGATGGATGCTGTGCGAGCACAGGGATTAAAAAATAAAATTGAACTTCGTAAAGTGGTAGGGAACTAAGACATGAGTCAAACTTTTACATTTCAAAATGCACCCATTGAGTTGCTGGATGTACCACAGCTGGTGCTGCTGACTGATACTACTCAAAAGGTGGATACCTGGTTGATGGACCGGTTTTTTCCTCAGCGTGTTTCTTATACCAAGAAGGAAGTCCCTGTAGGTGAGCTGAACACCGCAACCCCACTTGCACCTTTTGTCACTCCGACAGCAGCTGGCCGACAGATCAAGGTAGGTGAGTCTGGTAACGTTAAATTCGTTAAACCGGCTTATTTAAAACCGATGATGACGGTGATGCCAAGCGAAGTACAAAATACGGCACTGATTTCACAGCTACGCCGTTATGGTGTGATTGCTACAGGTTCAAATCGATTGTCTGATGCAGACTTGCTGTTAATCGACCAGGCACAAAAGGCTCTGTACCTGCGTCAATCTATTGAAAACCGGAAGCTGCTGATTGCCCGTGATGTACTGCTATATGGTAAGACTACTTTTGCCTCAGCAGATTTCCCGATGTACGAAGTGGATTATGAGCGGAACCCGGCCTGTAACTTCACACCTCTAATTAAATGGGGACAAGCAGGAGCCACACCGGTTAAGGATATTCAGGCGATGATTGACTTGGCTGTTGAACATTCAGGTACATCACCAATCATGGCATTAACCACTTCTAAGGTGTACAACACATTAACTAAAGATCCTGAGTTTAATGAGAAATTCATTACACCGTATAAAGGGATCAGTGTGCCGCTCACCCCAACCTTTGATCAATCTGATAAGCCACAATTCCGAGGCACAGTGGACAATATCGAAATCTGGACCTATGACGCTAAGCATAGTATGGGGGGTAGTACCGAACGCTTTATCCCTGAAGACTTCTTTGGTCTGGTTGCCGACGCCAATGGCTGGATCGCACATTGTGCATTGCAAAACGTTGAAGCATTCGGTCAGGCTCTAGAGTTCTATTTAAGCCAATGGCAAGAAAAGAATCCTTCAAGCATTCAATTACTCGCTGAATCCTCTCCACTGGCTGTTCCAAACAACAAGAACGGTTTAGTGGGTGGTCGTGGCTTTGTATAAGGAGAACTCAATGCCAAAGTATATTGCAAGACAGTCGATCGGACATTTCCGTCCAGGTCAGGAAATAGAAGGGCTTGAAGCTAAACAACTTCAGGCCCTTTTAGCATCTCGGGCTATTGAAGAATATCAGGAGCCGGAAGAGCCTAAAGCAGATGGTGCCGCTGCACGTTTGGCTGAGCTTGAAAAGGCTAATGCAGAGCTGACAACGGCTAATAAAACCTTAGCAGATGACAAAGCTAAAGCTGAGCAGGAAGTTGCTGAGCTTAAAGCAAAGGTGGCTGAGCTTGAAAAGGCCAAGTCAGCGTCTAAGTCTAAGACTAGTGACAAGCCAGCTGAACAGGGTGCTGATGCAGCCAAGTAAGGTGATCTATGTACGCAACAGAAGCAGACATGGTGAAGCGGTTTGCTGATGACATTGAAGAACTAAAGCTGATGCATGCAGATGCAGCAGTTTCTATCAATGAAGCGCTTCAGGATGCGGCAGAAGAGATTAACGGTTATATCGGTGGTCGTTATCCTCTGCCTCTTCCCAATGTGCCCAGTAATCTGAACCGCATGGCCTGTGATATTGCCCGTTACCGGCTTTATTACCAGCAACCCACTGAAGAAGTACGTAACCGTTATAAAGATGCGATTAAATTTCTTGAACGGGTACAAGATGAAAAAGCACATCTACAGATTCAGACCGCAACCAATGAAATTGTAGATGATCAGCCCAAGGGCCGGCCTACCACAATGCCCATCGGAACCAGTTATGTAGGAGGCGTGTTTGGTGATGAAACGCTAGACAAGATGCCTTCATTTAAATAAGGAGGAGGTATGGCTTTTGCTATAACAATTCGTCCTGACAATGAATCTGCCGTAATGGCAGTACTGCAGCATATGGCCGATTTCGACAGCAGAAAGGAGGATATGTTTGTCGAGATTGGTGGCTATGGAGTTTATTCCACTCAAGACCGGTTTATCGGTCAGCATGATGTAGATGGTAACCCATGGAAACAGTCATGGCGGGCTCAGATGCAAAATGGTCAAACAGGCCGTGATACGGGTGAATTAATGAATGAATTACACTATAACCTGCGCCCTGATGGTGTTGAGTGGGGTTCAAACAAAATGTACGCCCATGTCTTTCATTTTGGTGCCACCATTCTGCCTAAAACGGCGGAGTACTTAACCTTTGCGGTGGGTGGCCAGTTCAGGAAAGTGAAACAGGTCAATATCCCTTCTCGTACCTTTCTGGGCATCAATCAGGATGATGATGAAGAGATCCTTAATATTATCGGGAGGCATATAGGTGTCTGACTTTTTTGCAGTACGTGGAGAAATTGCCGAGAAGCTCAAGGAGATTCCGGATTTCAAGCAGATCTATACGCCGTTGAACTCTGTACTGGTGACTGAAATGGGTCAGGTAACCCCATCAGCTCACGTCAACTTTGTGCGGATTCGCCCTAAGGATAGTGCGGGCAAGGGAAAAATGAACATGATCAGCCAGCAGTGGGCGGTCACCGTGGCCTGTAAGAATGCCCGTTCACAGTCTATAGATGGTTCAGCGGTAACAGATCAGGCGGGTAATCTTCTTGAAGATGTTATTCAGTTGCTCTCAGGCTGGAAGCCAGCCTCGGCACGTGGAGAATTGATGCTGGTTGATGTGAAAGAAGCTTTTAGTACAGGTTTTGCATATCTCACCGCAGTATTTGAATCAGAACGATTTATCTAGGAGCCAGTTATGGCAGCAAAACAATATATAGCCCAGCAACCTTTAGGGCGTTTCAAAAAAGGGGATTTCGTGGGTGGACTCACCGATGCTGAAATCCGACAGCAATTAGATGCTGGTACAATCAAGGAGGTAGAAAAGCCTTCTGAAGAGCCGAAACCAGCTGCAGCAAAAACTACAAAAGAGGTAAAAGCAGATGGGAAATAAACCAGACGTTATTTCGTTACAGGGTGAACTGTTCCTGGCTAAAATTATTAATGGTGCAGTATCAGGTATGTTTCCGGTAGGAAGTATGCCAGCCCTGCAGCTTCAAATTACTTCGGATTCAACCGATCACTATGAGTCCAAAACAGGTTTTCGTACGAAAGATGCAGTACTGCGAAAGCAGACAGGAGTATCTGTAAGCGGTACCCTGGAAGAGGTAACCAAGCAAAATCTTGCCATGGTGATGAGTGGTAAAGTTACTGAAGTATCTGCAAGCACTATTGCTGATCGCTCACTAGGTACTGTTGAAGCTGGGACCATGATTGATCTGGGTGAGCGTAATCTGTCAGAAGTTAAGTTTAAAGACGGCGCTGATACAGATATTGATGCCAATACCTATGTACTCGATTCGGCATTCGGTACAGTAATTTTTAATATTGCACCGACTGGTGACGTTAAGTGGTCAGGTAAAGCCGGAAAATTAACACGTACTGCGATTGCAAACGATATCGGCAATGAATACCGCTTCTTCTTTAAAGGTGTTGATACCTATAAAGGAGATAAGGTTGCCGTGACTTTATGGCGTGTGGAGTTTTCACCGGAAACGGAATTTGATCTGATCAATGAAGATTTCTCTAGTTACGATATTGAAGGTGAATGTCTGGCTGACATTACCAAGGTAAATGATGCTGAACTTAGCATGTTTGGCCACATTGATCGTTTTAATGTAGCAGCTTGATACTAAAGCTGAGTAACTGAATCCAAAATACAGGCACAGAGGCGCATAAGCGTCTTTTTTTGTGCCTGTTCACTAAAAGATTTATATTAAACAAATTAGATAAAAGTTAATAAAAATAAATAATCTATATTTAGGAAGATGAAATATAAGCTTTATTTTTTCACAAATTATCTAGATATATTAATAAGAATGAGAATAATTATCAAAAATTAACAGATGTTTTGATGTTTTACTTTTAAGATGGGCCCTATTAGGCATCTATGTTGAATTCAAAAATTAAAAATGGAGAATATAAGTATGAAATATCTCTTCTTGGCGCTAGCAGCAGGTGTATTTCTAATGGGGTGTAATTCTAATATGGCTAAGGCTTCTAAAAATACTACTACAGACAAATCCTCAGAAAATTTAAAGCCCAAACAGATCATCAATATTACTGAAGAACAGCAATTACTGAAGTTTATTGGACCAAATAATCAAACATATATCCTTAGAACTACAGATAACTTTGAAACGGCGGAACTAAGTGATCAGTCAGGTAAAACTTATCGACTTAAACGAGCCGTATCAGCAAGTGGGCTCCGCTTAGCAAATAGCCAAGGGGTATCAATCCACTTTAAAAATGGTGAAGGTATTCTAGAACTAATTAAGGATCAGCCTATCAATGTTACTGAGGTTAAGCCTTAAACCTGAGAGATAAACATCGTATTAAATGAATAAAAGCACCTTCGGGTGCTTTTTTATTTCTTGAACTTTATTTTGAGATTCCATCATGAATGATTTTTTTCTAGCAGCTAATCGCTCTATCACAGTGAATGATGTTGAAGTTCACCAGATCCAGATGAAAGATTTTGACCAGTGGGCGGTACATGCCGAAAAGGTAAAAGGCTTCTTAAAGGGAAAAGATTATTCAGATGAAATTTTAAGCGAGCTTTTTAAGACTCATTCAATTGAAGTGCTGGATATGTGCAGTTTGGCCACCAAGCTTCCAGCAACCAGTTTGATCGATCTGGCCACAACATCGGAACAGCAATTTAAAGAAGTTTTATCAGCAGTACTGCAGGTCAACGGCGCTTATTTTAAAGAGGATCAGCCTAAACGCCGTAATAAAAAGCAGGCAACAAAAGACAATGATTCCACCTGGTTTGACTCATTCCAGTTGTTGATCAGTGCTGGCCATACTCATACCGAAATCATGAATATGAGCTATGGTACGTATAGTGAATATTTAAAATCAGCCCAAAAGGATTACCGGAATAAGCTTGCGGCAATGACCAGTGTAGTGAGAACCGCTCAGCATGCATCTGCTAAAGAACTAAAGAAGTTTCTTGATGAGCTAAAAGAAGAAATAGTGTGAATTATGTAACATTTTCACATAATTAAATTTACCATTTCCGATTAGAATAGTCGGCATTATAAGAGTGCACTTGAGCTTAATCATGAAAAGAGTATTAACAGCGGAAAGTAGAGCAGCATATAAGAAATGGTTTGACTCATTCAGCAGTGACGAGCAGAGAGAGTTAGTGAATATGGGTGTGGCATGCGGTGCCGACTCAAAGTTTTTTAAGCATGAAATTTTAGATATCCTGAGTCATCTGGACAATGAAAGGCTGAAAAGTAATCGTCTTTTATTCAAGAAATTTGCTGAAAGATATATTTCGTTAGTGCCTAACCATATTCGTCCTCATGTAAATTGGGCGCTTTTAGAAAACAGTCGTGATTATCGCGCTTGGTTTGCAAATAGACAGATGTTTGTTTTTAACTGTCTGGTCGTTAAAGATATTTATGAGCATAGCAAGGATAAGAACTCAAGCTACTTATTATGGGTCCCCATCATTGATGACCATACCCCGGAAACTTGTAAAAGTTTCAGTAGCAAAGTATTTAATATTCTTGATAAGGAGTTTCAAGAACATGCTGTTGAGCATTGGAGCAGACCGCAAGAAGGTTGTAGATGTAGTTTGATCTCGATTACCCATGCACAGGCAGAGAAATACCTGATAGATATGAACATGAGTGCATAGAATAAAGAGATATAAGTGAACAAGGATGTTCTTTCACATTGCGATAATTTAGACCAGTCGGTTAAGATGCTCGAAAATGTAAGCATTGCGGATCAACCATTGAATAAATAATTTAAATTTTTATCACTTCATATAGCCCACCATTTGGTGGGTTTTTTATTGCGAGTAACAATATGGCCGGTAAAGAATTAACCTTTAAAATTGTGATGGAAGCTGATACTAAGAACTATGTATCGAATATCAAGGAATCTGAAAGTGTTACCAAGGCTATTTATACCGCAATAAAACAGGAATCTGAAAAACTGAAGGCTGCATCTGAAGAGACTGCTCAAGAAATTGGAAAAATAGTTCCTGATGATTTGCAGAAGAAAGCTGATCAGGCTGCCAGCAAGATCAATAATCTTGGTAGCGAACTTCAGGATACTGCAACTAAGGCAAATAAGGCAGGCTTTGAAATCGGTGAAGCCATTCCAGGTGATACAATTCAGCTGGCGGAAATATTAGGTACTAAATTCTTTACAGCGGCCAAGGAAATTGAAGCTCTTGGTGACAAATCGGTTATCAGTGCTAGTGAACTACGCTCAATGTCGAGTATTGGTGAGCAAGGTCTTAATGAGCTTAACTCAGCACTAAAAGCTGCTCAGGCTGAATTGGTTCGTTTGCAAAGTACGGATGGTACCTTAAAAGATATTGAAATCGCCAAGCAGCGTGTTCTAAGTATTGAAGATGCTATTAAAGAAACATCCAGTGCATTTAATTACTATCAGGACGTTGCTGTAAATGCCATGCGTGGCGTGGACAATGCCACCCAATCGACCATTAACCAGTTACAGCAGTTCAGTGCAGTAGATCTATCAGGTGTAATAGGTGAAGCGCAGACTGTAACTCGTGCTATCGAGTCAATGGGAAGCGGTGCAACAGTATCTACGCGTGAAGTTCAGCGTATTGGTGAATTAGGCTCTAACGCGATTAATGCCTTAGAAAGAGAACTGAACGAGGCTAAATTAGCTTGGCAGGCCCTATCAAGTGCCAGCCATGATATTTCCCTTGAAGAATTGAATCAGGCTAAACAAAAAGTTGAACGCTTGGAGCAGGCTCTGGACCTGACTGAAAACTCAATGAATGAGTTTAGGAGTGCGGCCCAGCAAGCAGCACCAGTGGTGGATCATCTGGATCAGTCTCTGGAAAAGACAAACCATGAGCTTAAGGATACAGAAACTTTTGGGCAACGGGCGGCAAGTGAGGTTGAAGGCTTAAGAAATAGCTTCAATGCTTTAACCGGTGTTTTGGCTGCAGTGGGTATTGGTACAAGTGCAATGGAAATTGCACAGGTATCTGATCAGTATAAAACACTATCTGGCCGTATTCAGATTGCGATTGGTGATAATGCCAACTTAAAACAGGCAATGGATGATGTTGCAAATGTAGCCATAAAAACCAATTTTAATCTTGTGGCTACCGGTGATCTGTTTGCACGGCTGACTAAAATTGGTCAGGAGATGAAGTGGCCGCAAGAGCAGGCTTTAGCACTGACTGAAACTATTAACCGCGCCATTCAGGTGGGTGGTGGTAGTGCAGAAGCGAATGAAGCTGCAATTATCCAGCTTAATCAGGCGTTAGGTTCAGGTGTACTACGAGGTGATGAGTTTAACTCCATGGTTGAACAGTCACCCCGACTGACACAGGCAATGGCCGACGGATTGGGTGTGACTACTGGCCAATTACGTGAGATGGCTAATCAGGGACAGTTGACCACCGCCGTAGTGACCAAAGCTATTTTAAGCCAGAGTGAAGTGATCACTGCCGAGTTTAATAAATTCCCAGCTACGATTGGCGCTTCTATTGAGAACCTGAAAACAGCCTGGACAATTTATATCGGTGAAGCAGATGCAGCGAGTGGAGCAAGTGCTAAGGTAGCCCAAGCCTTAAAATTTGTTTCTCAAAACCTTGATGCACTTATTACAACCCTTACTGCTGCAGCTCAGGCATTTATCGCTTATAAAGCTATTGGAATGGCAGCAGTATTTCTGGAAAAAGCCAATGCAGCGAAGGCTGCACAAGTTGCTATCGCTACAGAAACCGTAGCACTGACTGCAAATACCGGTGCAAATACAGCCAATACACGTGCTACCCATCTTACGGCAGTAGCTAAAACCGAACTGGCTGCTGCAACCAATGCAAGCACAACCGCAAATACAGCAGCTACCGGAGTGTTTGGACGGGTTACTAATGCCACAAATGGCCTTAAGGCAGGATTGGTTTCTGTTTTATCCAGGTTTGGAGCATATGGTGCTGCAGCAGCCGGTGTCGTAATCGCTAGCAATTTGATGATTGACGGTTTTAAGGCAACTGATGAATGGCTACTACGACAGGGTTCTAATTTTATTGACTGGGCTGTAGCGAGGGCAACAGGTACAAAGTCGTTGGCCGAGCAGGAACGCGATCTGGCAGCAGCAGAGGAGGAATCACGAAAGAAACAGGAAGCAAGTACTGCGGCCAAGGAAAAACATGCTGCAGCTGCCGAGAAGAGTAAAGATAAAACCTATCAGCTGACCGAACAATCCAAAAAGCTTATTACAGAGTTTGATGCATTAATTGCAAAGGGTGAACCTGCTAAAGAAGCCTTGGAGAAAGTCTCTCAGGCTATGAAGTTTGATTCGACCAAAGGTATTAATGACACAATCACTGCTTTAATTCTCCTGAAAAACCAAGGGAAAATTACGGGCGAAGAATTGCAAGGAAGTTTAGGCAAAGCCTTAGATGGCAAGGACCTGGTTGTTTTTGAAGCGAATGCCAGAGCTGCTTTTGCAGGAACGTCAAAGGAAGCCGAAAAGAATGCTCAGATAACTGAAGCTGTGATGAAGGCGGCATTAGATCGTACCGGACTAAGTACAGAACAGCTTCAAGGTCGTTTCTCAGCTGCATTTCAATCTGCCAGTAATGATGTACAGCTGGTCGTTAGTAATCTTGAAACTTATAAAGCTCAGGGTATTGATACCGGACTGGCACTTTCAGCCAATTTAAATAAAGCAATTGATACTGCCCAGACTCGTGCCGAACTGGACTATGCCAAGAGCTCTCTAATTGCTTTTGGCAAACAGGGATTGGTAGCAGGTGATCAGGTAGCCTTGGGCTTGAGTAAAATTGAGGAAAAGGCGCGGCAGCTCCCTGCTGTACTTGATCCTGTACAAGCCGCATTTGCCGCTTTAGGTATTCAAACTAAAGAGCAATTAAATGGCGCTGCAGTGAGTGCCCAGAATAGTTTTGAAGTTATCAGTAAAAGTGGGCAGGCAACTGTTGAAGGTATTAAGCAGGCTTATATTCAGATGTTAAATGCCGCACTGGCAACAGGAGATAAGGCCCAGATTGCAGCTGTTCAGGCAAAAGCAGCAAGTCATGGGTTACAGGTGCAGATTGATGATACTGGTAAAGCAGTGGTTCAGACGGCTTCGGAATGGGTCAAGGCGAATATCCAGATTGAAAATTCTGCACGAGGTATTAAGGATGGCTACCGTGAAGCTGGCCGGGTGGCAAGAGAGGAGGCCAAATCCTCTACTGAAGCCTGGTCAGAAGCGCTTACTGCCATGCAGGGCAAGCTTAAAGCCTCTAAAACTGGAGTCATGGCTAAAAACGGTTATTCAGTTGATGAGATTGAGCAGCAGCTGACTGAAATGGGATATAGCGGTAATGCCCGGCAAAAGGCTAAAGAGCTATTCGAGACGGCACAACAGGGTCCAGGTGGTTATTACCGTTCAGCTTCTCATGAATATGCTGCGCGTTACGGCGTTTCTGCATACGACAACCAGAAACAGACCGGCAACTACATGTTCATTGCCGAGCAGCTGGAAAAGCTGGAAGAGTATGCAGGCAAGTCGGGCAGTACTGGTTCCAGAGTCAATGTAAACAATCTGGCCCCGGACGTGAGCTATCCTAAAACCAGCACTCCAACTGCTGAGCCTTCACGTACCGTCATCAACCAGATCTCTATTAATGGCCGCACAATTAACGTCCCTGTGGATGAGGCTAATCAGGGTAGTTTTAATGATTTCCTGACTGAACTGGAAAGGATAAAAAAGAGTAGCTAATGAAATTAATACGAGTGTCTACATCAGAAACCGTCCCATTTGAGGACGGTTTTTTATGGTCTGATGAATTTGATTGGAAGCCCATCGAGCAGAAACAGAGTCGGGCTATTGATGGTTCTCTAATTATCCAGGAGGGCCGTAAAAAGGCAGGTCGTTCAATTGTGCTGGAACCGGCAGATAACACGATGGGCTGGATCAAACGCCGTGATTTACGCACGGTTCAAGCCTGGTCTGCTTTATCTGAACAATTCATTCTGGCTTTTGAGTATCAGCACGACAGACGTGAATTTCATGTGATTTTTAACCATGAAGCCGGGGCTTTGGAAGCTGCTCCAGTGAAGGGAATTCCATCTGTATCTGACGATGACTATTACAACGTGACTTTACGCTTTATTGAAGTGGGGGAACTATCCAGTGGCAATTGAAACTAAAAATCTGGTGCTCTATAAATCTGAGCGCCTGAGCGATACAGAAGATGGTGGCGGCAAGTACTCTGGCCAGATTATTGAAGATGGCCAGAGCAATAACCTGTTTAATGATGTGAGTGAGCTGGACCGCACCATGGGTGATGTGTCACTGCGTAAACTGTTCCCCGCCGTAACAACGAATGATACAGACCTGCTTATGGGCGCTACGGTCTTTATCTCGGAAAACCCGAAAGACCCCAATGTCTCAGCTTTACTGTTTAGTACAAAGTCGTGGATTGATGAGCGCAAGTCTGCCCAGAACCGGATTGAAAACTATCTGGCCAAGGGTGGACAGGCAGCAGGGAGTCCACTGGATACACATTATGCCGGTATGAAAACCCTGCAGGTGGCGATGTTTTTGAGTGAAGTCGAAAGCTCGGTGGGCAGCACGCTGGTACTGGTCTCAAAAGAAGGCCAGGCACTACAGCATGAACAATATGTCCGCGTCACTAAAGTCGAGACCCGTATTGCCAAGATGGTCATCGATGGGAAGGAAGTTGAGTACAAACTGGCTACTTACAGCATTAATGATCCACTCGATCAGGATTATGTCGGACTCTCTGCAAGACAATGGTATAGCGGCGAAAAGTCCGAAACGATTTTACGGGATACCATCGTAGCCGATACCGGTAAATACTATGCATCCAGTAATCTCAAGTCTGCTGCAAAAGTCGGTGAGTTTACTGTAAATGCAGAAAGTATCTTTGCCCAGCTGGTTCCATCTGCCCAGACCGAAACGCCAATTGTAGATGTAAACGCAGCCGGGGAAAGTATGGTACTGGTACCGGGTAACACTGCTGCTATTACTGCAACTTACTCGACCACCATTGGTACCGCTCAGAACCTATATATCGGCTCATCTGTTATGCCTTCCAGCATGTCTTTTAACCTGTTTGGCCAGCAGATCACTGATCAGGGCGGACTGCTTAAAAACACTTCAGGTACTCAGGTTGGAACAATTGATTACCAGCGTGGCTTGATCCAGTGGACACAAGCTGCAGGTGCAGGATCTGCAAACTTAAGTATTACCTTTAAGCCTGCTTCAGCTCCCAACCAGTACTTCCAGTCTGAAACCCGGCCTGTCACTCAACAAAACCAGAGTGCCAACTGGACCGGTGTACTGGTACCACCGCCTGCGCCGGGTAGCCTTTCAGTTTCTTATATGTCGCAGGGCAAGTTTTATGAACTGAAAGATGACGGCTCCGGGCGGTTGTCTGGCTCGAGTGCTTCATTTGGTTCAGGCAATATCAATTATGAAACCGGCTCCTGGTCTATTACGACGGGTGCTTTACCGGATGTGAATACACCAATTCTGTTGCTGTGGGGTACACCGCTGGCTACGTTTATACGCTCAGGTCTTGCGGTTGAACCGGCAGCATTCGAGTTTGATTTACAGCAGGCAGGAATAGCCTCAGGCAGCGTGACTGTAAAATGGCTGCTGGAAGGCGAACAGAAAACTGCAACTACAAATACGCTGGGCCAGTTTAGTGGCGATGCCAACGGTACCTTTAACTATGCCACCGGTCAAGGCCGGCTGGTACCGAATAAACTGCCGCAGAAAAATACGGTCTTCACTATCAATTATAGCTACGGGGCATCTACATTCCAGCAGATCGATAGCGTTATGCCGGTGGACCGGAAACTTAATTTCAAGATCGGTACCGGTGCAGCCATTCAGCCCAACAGTATTGAACTCAAGGTTCCTCTTACCAGCCAGCTGGGAAACGCTGTGGGCTCTGTCACGTTGACGGATATTCCAGTGAATGCCGAAGTCGGCAATCTGGTGGATAGCAAAGGTAAAGTACAGGGCACCATTACCTATGCAACAGGTGCGGTGGAAATTATTCCTGAGGCAAGCGCCACGCTTTACAGCAAATCCTATGCACCAATTGAAATCTATAGAGCGGGGTAAGTTATGTCATTTTATTTACCAACCACTTCCAACATCAGGGAAGAAGTGGTGCAGCTGGGCGCTTATACCAGTCTCGACATCCAGGCGCGTTACCGGGACAATTCGGATACCAGTGCCGGAGTTAAACAGGTTACCGGTGACAAGTTGCGCTTTGATCTGACCCAAGGCTTTGATGAGCAGATTCTATCCGGCGCGGTGCGTTTTATGCTAGGTACGGATACCTATCTGGACCGTACTGGCACCCTGGTACGCAATGTAAATCCAGCCAATAACAGTGGCACCAGTTCCGGCAGTATTCAGTATGGTACTGGTAAGATCGAAATCGACAGCTGGACACCGAATACGGATAACCGCCTGACATTGCAGTCTTTATCCACCACCACAGATATGCCGCCGGTCAACCGTATCAGCTTTAGAACACCGGTCAGTCCGCTGCGCCCCGGATCGTTAACAGTCGTCGTAGCCACTTTAGACTATGGCCAGCTGACATTGCGGGCTGATGACGATGGCA
>NZ_DJJJ01000028.1:0-17327 GCF_002434085.1 Acinetobacter sp. UBA6571
GAATCGATGGAGTTTGACGTAGTGATCGTTGGTGCAGGACCTGCAGGTCTTTCAGCTGCGATCCGCATCCGTCAACTGGCGATTGAAAACAACCTACCCGATCTTTCCGTTTGTGTCGTCGAAAAAGGTTCCGAAGTTGGTGCGCATATTCTTTCAGGTGCTGTACTTGAACCCCGGGCCATGAATGAACTCTTCCCCGACTGGAAAGAGCTCGGTGCTCCGCTTAATGTCCCCGTGACTGAAGACAGAACCTTTTTCCTGCTCTCTGACACCACCTCCAAAGAAGCACCGCACTGGATGGTACCAAAAACCATGCATAATGATGGCAACTACGTCATCTCGCTGGGCAATATCGTACGCTGGCTGGGTGCCAAGGCAGAGGAGCTGGAAGTCTCGATCTTCCCGGGCTTTGCTGCATCAGAAATCCTCTACCATGAAGATGGTTCGGTCCGCGGAATCCAGACCGGTGACATGGGCATTGGCAAAGATGGGCAGCCAACCCATAACTTTATGCCAGGCTACGAGTTGCTGGCCAAATATACCCTGTTTGCCGAAGGCTGCCGTGGCCATTTGGGCAAGCGCCTGATCCAGAAATTCAACCTGGATAAAGATGCCGATCCGCAGCACTACGGCATCGGTATTAAAGAGCTATGGGAAATTGATCCTGCCAAGCACAAGCCGGGTCTGGTGATGCACGGTGCCGGCTGGCCGTTGTCAGAGACCGGTTCGTCTGGGGGCTGGTGGCTATACCATGCCGAAAATAACCAGGTGACGCTGGGCATGATTGTCGACCTGTCGTACAAGAATCCGCATATGTTCCCGTTTGCTGAAATGCAGCGCTGGAAGACTCATCCCCTGATCAGACAATACCTCGAAGGCGGCAAGCGGATTTCTTATGGCGCGCGTGCAGTCACCAAAGGTGGCCTGAACTCGTTGCCAAAGCTGACCTTCCCGGGCGGCTGCCTCATCGGTGATGATGCGGGTTTCCTGAACTTTGCCAAGATCAAGGGTTCACACACTGCCATGAAGTCCGGCATGCTCTGCGGTGAAGCGGTATTTGAAGCGATTGCCCGCGGTGTAGAAAAAGGTGGTGAAGTGGGCTATGCCCGTGCGGCCGAAGGCGAAGACTTCTTTGAAAAGGAACTGACTGCCTATACCGACAAGTTCAACCATAGCTGGCTGAAAGAAGAGCTGTACAGCTCCCGTAACTTTGGCCCGGCCATGCACAAGTTTGGCCAGTGGATTGGCGGTGCATTTAACTTTATTGACCAGAATGTGTTTAAGGTTCCGTTTACCCTGCATGACCTGCTGCCCGACTTCAAGGCCCTGAAAACTGTAGAGGCAGAAAGCTTCAAGCCCAACTATCCGAAACCGGATGGCAAGCTGACCTTTGACCGTCTGTCTTCTGTCTTTGTATCCAACACGGTACATGAGGAAAACCAGCCGTCTCACCTCAAGCTGGCTGATGCGTCTATTCCGGTTGAGGTCAACCTGCCGAAATATGACGAGCCGGCACAGCGTTACTGTCCGGCCGGGGTTTACGAGATTGTTCAGGAAGAGACTGGACCGCGGTTCCAGATCAATGCAGCGAACTGTGTGCACTGCAAGACCTGTGACATCAAGGACCCTTCACAAAACATCACATGGGTAACACCGGAAGGTGGTGGTGGTCCTAACTACCCAAATATGTAGCAGCTATTTTAGCTCTTCATTTATTATTTTTTAGGTAAATAAGCCCTCTAGAGGGCTTATTTAAATTAAAGGATCTGCAAGGGCTTACTTACAGAGCCCTGTTTAACTAGCTATATCAGATTTTCAATCTTTATACTTTGTAGCTCTTTAATTTATGTTTAATGCTTAATTTAAAATTACCAACTAACTTTTAGATTCTCTACAGTTTTCTCATTCTGAGTTATAAGCTGTGCTCGTGCAGAAAAATAAGATTTAAGTTATCTTTTAAATTAAATAAATTCATATACTTGATTTACTAAAAACTATTTTATTTAAATACGGCGCACAAGGGATGCGAATAGAACAACTTTTTCTGATTTATTATGCTTTAACTCTATATCGCCACGAGTACTATTAAAAGTTATCTATACTGTCATTCTGATTGATATTTACTTATCCTATTTTCTATCATCTATAAAAGAAAAATGGCAGGGTTCAGTTATCTCCCTTCCTCTATTTACTGCTTACCTAAACAATAAGTATTAATTGCAATGTGTAATGGCAACCAAGTTATAAGTTCATAAGATGTAAACAAGCATTCGGCCAGTATTTTATATCGATTTTTACTTTTATTTACTTTCTATAGTCCGGATAAATTTTAAAACTACAGGCAGCATGGTTACTACAATCATTCAATTTATAAAGGTAATAAGAGTCTAATATAACCACTTTTTCTCAAAAATATCGACATTTTCAGCTTGGTTTACAAATTCGGTATCAAGTTGTGCTTTTAATTTCTGTTAGCAGGAGCTCTACTGATCTGCTTGGTCTGATAACAATACCTATTTTGGCATAGTGCTTTCACTATTAATTCTTATGATTAGTAACTGATTATTATACGCTTTTTAGGAAAAACTTTAAATTAATTTAGTGGCCTGATAAAATTTGATCTTTAAAATTAAAAACCCGCTCATTTGAGCGGGCGTTTATTCAATTGCGCTGATTACACAAGATTTGCCTATTTAACAGACATTTCTATAATAAGATAGATAATATTTAATTTATATACCTAAAAATAAATAACAGATTTAAATCTATTTACCTTCTAAATCATTTAAATATATATTTAATATTAAAAAAGCTTATTAGATTTAGCCTGTTAGCTTAGATATAACTCATCTCAAGACTTCAATGGCCTATCATACTTTTCAGAATATGATCTTTATCAATAAAATGATGTTTTAAAGCTGCAAGTATGTGCCCGGCGACTAATAGACCTGCTCCCCAAGATAGATAAATATGTAAAGGCTTTACTACTGCAAGTACCTCCTGATTTGGCTGAATAAGCGTCGGTAAATTGAATAAATACAATACAGGAGCAAGATGTCCAGCGGACCAGCTAAATAAACAGCCTGTAACAGGCAAAGCAATCAAAACAAGATATAAACATAAATGTCCAGCATGAGCTGCTTTTTTCATCATGGGAGACATACTTACTGGAAGCTCAGGTACGGGATGCGTATAGCGCCATAATATACGGATTACTAAAAGGAAAATAAGTATGGTCGCTATATTTTTATGAAGAGTAATAATATCGCCCTTAAAACTTCCATTAATTTCATAAGTTAAAAAATTTCCACTATAAAAACCTATAAGCCAAGCTGTAAGAAAAATAAATGCCATCACCCAATGCAGGATTTGTGCTGTACGGGTATAATAAACTGACGAATTCGTCATAAATATTCCTGAAGTTATTTTAAGCTGTTATAAAAAAATAGACAGAGAAGCATTTTTTCTGTCTATAGCCTGTTTTATTGAATTCTAATTATATTCTTGGCTGGATTAAACGAGAGTAAATAAAACACATCGTTTCGAAATTGAAATGCTTATCCTCTCCATGAAGTTAGAATGACCAATAGTAAGGTATTAATTATTATTCTAAATAATTATCTTTATTTAAATAAAAATTAATTAGTGTAGACAAGAGTACCTACTCCTATAATTAATTATCCAACTCAAAATTACCAGCCATTGAAAGTGTTTCTATAAATCTAGCAACTCATCTGGAAATGCATGAAATAACCCAGCACTTCATAAAATGAATATCTTTAAACCTATACAGTAAATATTTCTAGAAAAAGCTTAGCCCAGTGTTCAGCTGGGTATACGAGAATAATCAAAAGTAATAGATTGTTTATTCAGTTTGAAAACCTATAAAACTCACTGTAATTAGCTAACCAGTAATTTTCCAGCTATGAATAAAAAATAAGCTATGAGTAAAGAAGTAATAAGAAAAGCAGGATCAAATGCAGAGGGCTGATCAGATATTTTTTAACTGAGAGGTCTAAAATGAAAATTTTAAACTTTTTATAAACTCATCTAGATTGATCATTTTATTTTTATAAAGTTTAGTGTTCCTTATCAAAAACAATAAAAATATCAATTCACCTGACTTACACTTTTAATGTGAAAAGATGCATAAGCTTACTTGAACATTAACTCTTTCACTTACAAGCTAATTCTGAACTTTCTATTTAAATTAATACTAGCGTTTTCTCAGGATAAATTTATGAAAATTCTTATGGTTTTGACATCTCATAGTGCTTTAGGTAATACAGGTAAAAAAACTGGTTTCTGGTTAGAAGAATTTGCAGCTCCTTATTATGTCTTTAAAGATGCTGGAGCAGACATCACGCTTGCTTCACCAGCAGGCGGTCAACCTCCTTTGGACCCAAAAAGTGATGAGCCAGATGCACAAACTGAAGCCACTCAGCGTTTTAAAGCAGATCAGGAAGCACAACAGGCTCTGGCAAATACACATATTCTGGCGGAAGTACAACCTGAACAGTTTGATGCAGTCTTTTATCCAGGTGGTCATGGCCCACTCTGGGACCTGAGCAATGATCAGAATTCCTTAAATATTCTGCAGTATTTTGATCAGGCACAAAAACCAATGGCGTTAGTCTGTCATGCTCCAGCTGTGCTTAAAAATTTGACTTCAAATGGTCAAAGCTTTGTAAAAGGTAAAAAAGTGACGGGATTTTCAAATAGTGAAGAAGATGCTGTAGGCTTAACTGAGGTCGTACCCTTCCTTATAGAAGATGAGTTTAAAGCTCAGGGTGCGTTATATGAAAAAGGTCCAGACTGGCAATCTTTTGTGCTGGTTGAGGGGCAACTCATTACTGGACAAAATCCGGGTAGTTCTGAAGAAGCTGCTGTAAAATTACTAGAGTTGTTAAAACTAGAAAAAGCTTAAAACAACTTAGGCTATTTAGATATCAAAATAATTCTAGCTGTTCAAGTATCAGTTAGAATTTATATAATTTAGTATCGAAATCAAAAAAGTTGTCATAGCTATTTTCTTAGATTAGCTTTATTAATAAGCAGGCTAAGCTTGAAAGAAACTGAGCAATTCTATATATAAATAATATTATTATTCAAATTCACTTAAAACTTTTTCTGCAAACCACCGTGGGACTTCCAGTAATTCTGGGTTAACACGAAGTTTTTCCGCATTTTCTACTTCTGCAATAAATGCAGCTTTTTGTCCATTTGAAGAATTATCAAAAATATAGGTGCGGTCTGAAGCTTCTATAGCCTGCATCAGCAGATCCATACTCCGGTAGTAACGCTCACGGATTTTAATTTCAGGCACTGGATGCCCACCTTGGCTTACGCGATATTCAACTCTGGCAATATTAATATCAGGGTCAATTGTTGAGACATAATAAAGATAAGTGCGAAAACCCTGTTTTTGAGCTTCACGCAAGAACTCGATCTTACTGATATGTGACATGACTGTTTCAAAAGTAAAGCTTACTTTGAGTTCGATAAACTTTAAACGTATGAAGTCAATAATACGGGCAGCCAGGTAAGAGTCCACCTCATCTGGCTGGAAGATAATATTTTCATCTGGCTCTAGAATTGGAGAGGTACTAAGTAAGGGCCCGTTTTTACGCTTCTTGGTCTGTAAAAACTCAATAAGCTCTACTGCTTTTAAAGCTTGATGATAGCTCTTGAGATTACATCGACAGGTTTCTTTAAGCTCTTTTTCCAGCTCATCTGCATTTAAATAAGCCCCAATATAATGGGGCAATAAATATTCTTTAATCGTACTTTTACCGGAACCATTTGGACCGGCAAACATTCTGATTCTAGGTTGAGGCATATTTAAATAGCCGTTTCCTGTTTTTTACGACGTTTCATTACCTGACGCTGCTGCGGCTGTATAGACTGATATGCATGTCCAGTATCTTTTAGAAAGACTTTTTCACCATCTGGCAAGTGTTTAACCAGTTTATGCTGCTCTGTATAAACGACTTCAGAAGAAGCACATGCCTGTTCAAATGCATTTCGAAATGCCTGTATTGCAAGTTTAGGAATCATTGCTTCCTCATGCATGGACATATTCATCATTGTAAGTGCTGACATTGATTCACCTCTGCGCCAATCTGTACGCATTTAGTTCATCTTATCACAAAGCTGAATTTTGTCTATTTTTACAGCTCACCATTTTAAATCTTATCTATTTATAGATGAATCAGCTGCCGGTTATCCTCAATAATATTTAACCATGCTCGAGTGGCAGCTGACATACTGACAGTAGAGTCCCAAGCCATGCTTAAAGTCCAGTTTAAAGAGGGCTCTTGTAAAATAGATATATTAAATTTAGCAGGATCAAGCTTATTACAATAAAGCTCAGGTAATAACGCGACACCCATACCTGACTCGACCATCTTCGCAATAAAATCCCACTGGCTACTTTTACAGATTACATGAGGTACGAAACCTGCCTGATGTGCAGCTTCAGTAATCATATTATTTAAACTAAAACTGTCATCGTAAAAAAGGAAATCTTCGGTTTTAAGCTCTGCAAGCCTGACTGTAGTCCTGCCCTTCCATATCGAGTTGCTCACGGAGAGTAAGCATAAGGAAGAATTAACCACCGGGATTGAATTAAATACCGGTTTCAATTCACCTAACAATATACCGACATCAACTGTTTTAGCTAAAATTGCCTGTTCTATACCATTTGCACCTACTTCTAGAAAATTCAGCTCAATTTCTGGATATTTTTGATGAAACAATGCAATAAGTGAGCTGAACAATACAGACCCTAAAGGCGGCAAGCCAAGAGTCAGCTTACCTTTCTGTAAAGATTGGATCTGCTGAATAGTATCAGTTATTTTTTTCTGTTCATCCAGAATAATTAAAGCATGCTGATAAATCTGCTCTCCAAGATACGTTAGTCTGATGTCACGTTTGCGGCCGGCTTTACCCTTCTTGAATAGCTCGCAGCCTAATTCGCTTTCAAGTTGGCCAATCGCTTTACTTACCGCAGGCTGAGTAAGAAAAAGCCGTTCAGCTGCCTGACTAAACCCTTGAGAACGCACAATTTCAACAAAAATTTTTAAAGCTTTAAACTCCATAAATAAATTATTCCAAATAGATATAATCATTTTTATATTATTCATAATTTAATATAAAAATTATATTTAAAATAGCGTAGAGCTTTTATTTTTATTTAAATTATGGACACCATCATGCGGTTACGGCTTTTCTATTCCTTAAAACTACTCATCCAGATTGGACTGTTATTTGTATTTTGGGGTATAGGATACTTACTGCAAAAGGTATTAAATTTACCGATCTCTGCAGCGGTGCTCGGGCTGATAATTACTCTGCTGGCTCTAGCAAGTGGAGTATTTAAACTTGAATGGATTAAAAAAGGTTCGGATTTTATTTTAAATGAACTGGTCCTGTTCTTTATTCCCTGTGTTATTGGTGTGATGAATTATAAGACACTCTTGCTTAATCAGGGGTGGCAGTTAATTGTAAGTGTCCTATTAGGTACTATTTGCGTTATGATAGTTACCGCCTATAGTATTTACCTAGGCTTTAAATTTGAACATTATTTAAAAGCTAAAAGACAGGTGCCAACTGATCATGCTGGAGAAAAAGCATGAGTACTACAGTTCTGGCTTATTTACTATTATTGCTGACCTTAGTCAGTTATTACTTTGCTAAAAGACTGTATCAGCAGTTTCCTTATTTACTATTATCTCCAGCTTTTTTTGTACCAATCGTACTGGTCACTGGAATGGTTTATTTTCATATTCCTTATACAACCTATATGCAGGAGAGTCGCTGGCTGGTATGGATGCTAGGCCCGGCCACTGTTGCTTTTGCCATACCGATTTATGAATACCGTAACATTATACGCGAACATTTATTTTCAATCAGTTTAGGGGTATTTGCGGGAATGTTAGCTGGTATTTTAAGTGCTTTCTATCTGGCAAGATTATTCAAGTTTGATGATGCTACCACTTATAGTTTAATGTCACGTTCTATTTCTACTCCGTTTGCCATAGAACTTACTGAACACGTAGGCGGTTCAGTAGAACTGGTCATTTTATTTACCATGATGACAGGCGTTGCGGGAATGCTGTGTGGTGATCTAGTTTTGATCGCATTAAAACTCAAGTCCCATTTTGCACATGGCGCGGCTTTAGGCAATGCTGCACATGGTTTTGGTACTACCAAGGCTTATATGCGTCACCGTGAAGAAGGTGTAGTAGCCAGTCTGACTATGGTTTTAGCTGGCGTATTTATGGTGCTTGCCGGACCCTTTCTAATTCGGCTTATTTTGCGCTTAACAGGTTAAACCAAAGCTGGCAGATAAAATACAGACAATGCACATGTTAATAAAATTGTGGTTTCACTTATTTCGATAGCTGCTCCTACAGTATCTCCAGTAATACCCCCGATGCGCTGAATAAATTTAAATCTTAAATAAAGCAGAGTGACGATTCCGCTTGCAAGTCCAATTGATCCGGCAAGACTTAAATAACACGAAAGAAAAGTAGTGATAATCAATATACTAAAAGCTATAGTGCGAGGTAAATATTCAGTTATAGCTGAACCCAAACCGGACTTACGTACATATGGAGTCGTCAAGAACAGAAACAATGGCGCTAAACGGCCCAAGAGTGGGATTAAAATAATCAAATCATATTGATGCATTTCAATCAGCAAATATAAAGCAGCTAGCTTTAATAAACTGATTAATATCAGGCTTAACACGCCAATTGGACCACAATTTGGGTCTTTCATAATGTTTAAAGTTCGTTCTGGGTCACCAAAACCGCCAACCCAGGCATCAGCAGTATCTGCGAGTCCATCCAGATGTAAACCACCTGTGAGCCAAATCCATATAACTAGAATAAAAGTAGCTAGCACTAAACTGGGTAAGGCCTGTAAAACCAAAGTCAAGGCAAAAAGCAGGCCACCGATCATCAACCCAACCAGTGGATAAAACAGTAAGGATTCCGCATTCTGCTTTAGACTGGGCATCTGTTTTAATTTAATTGGAAAGACCGTCAAAAACTGTAAAGCAATCATTAAGCGAATCATTTTTCAGATGCTTCCAGTGCATATGATTGGGGATTATGCGGGTTTAAGTACAAAGTATGGAGCTGGCCTAATTCAGCCGGTATTTTTAAAAGATGATCTGGTGACTGATCTAAAGCCAGACATTTCATCAATTTAATTACGCCTCCATGACAAATAACCAGTACCTGTCGCCAGTTATTTTCTAACATTTGCTGATGAATAAGCTGGAAAGCCCGTTGAATACGATATTGAAATTCATGTAATGGCTCAGCTTCAGGCGGTGTATAAAATGAAGGTTTCTCCCAGAAACTGGCTAAGAGTTCAGGTTCACGTTGATAAATCTCTTCAGTACTGCATCCCTCCCATTGTCCAAAATTCATTTCTTTAAGGTCAGAATTGAGAATTAAGGGTAATTTCAGCTGTTGTGAGAGCTGTCTGGCAAAGTGTGAACAACGTATAAGTGTAGAGCTATAAATAGCCTGCCACTGAACCGGTTGTTGTAATTTTTCTAGAACTGCAAACTGCATCTGCTGCCAACCTTCAGGTGTAAGTGCATCGTCAGTATAGCCACGTAAAGTATGTCCCAACTCAGTCTGACCATGGCGCAAAAGGTCTAGCTGTAACATCTAAACTTTTTCACCAATTACTGCTGCTTCGGCAAAAGTCGCCATTTGATTATGTAAAGCGCAAGCTAATTTAATTATACCTAAGGCAGCACCAGCGCCGCTGGCTTCCCCCAACCGCAAGTTCAATTTTAAAAGTGGCTGGGCTTGAAGTTCAGCAAGTATACGCTGGTGGCCATACTCAGCGGACTGATGTCCAAATAGCATCCAATGCCACACTGCTGAATTCAAACGTACAGCACATAATGCAGATACTGAGCTGATAAAACCATCAACTATTATAGGTAAGCCAAGTTGTGCACAGCGTATATAAGCTCCTGTCATCGCTGCGAGCTCTAAACCACCTACAGCACTAAGAATTTTAAAAGCATCTGATCCTGCATAACTTTTATGTAGCTCAATAGCCTGATCAATAACCTGCTTTTTATGAGATAACTGCTCTTGCCGAATACCCGTCCCTACACCTGTTAATTTCTCTGCAGGTTCATTCAATAATAGACATGCTACAGCTGAAGCAGAACAAGTATTTCCAATCCCCATTTCCCCGGCAACAAAGAGTGAAGCTTGCTCTGCCACAGCCTCCTCTACACTTTTTGCACCAAGTTCCATTGCCTGTTTACACTGCTCTTCGGTCATGGCAGTTTGTGTGGCAAAGTTAGCAGTTCCTGGCGCAATACAGTGACGTTCAACGCCAGGATAATGATAAGGTTCCCCAACTGAACCGCAGTCAATTACTTTCAACTTGGCATTGTATTCTTTGGCAATAACGCTGATACACGCCCCACCTGTCATAAAATTTTGCAGCATTTGGCGGGTAACAGCTTGAGGATAAGCAGAAATATTCTCTTCCATCACTCCATGATCACCAGCAAAAATTGTAATCCATGGGTAGTTAATCTCTGGACGTTCATTACCCTGCAGGGCAGCTAAACGGACAGCAACCTGCTCCAGTTCTCCAAGAGAACCGGACGGTTTAGTCAGTTGCGACTGTCGTAGTTCAGCCAGTATTTTTATTTCTGTATCTGGCTGCTTACAAGGTTCTAACCACCAGTTCATTATTTTTCCTCTTTGAGTATTATGGGGAATCCAGCTACACAAAACACTACTTTTTGTGCGATTTGTCCAATCTGCTGGTGCAAACGTCCAGATTCATCTATAAATTTACGGCTGATGTTCCCCATCGGCACCACACCAAGACCTGTTTCATTACTCACCAAAATAATCTCGGACTTCAGATTTGGTAAAATAGTTAACAGCTTTTGACACTGACTCATCTGCAGTTCTGAAGCATCCTGTAACAACAGATTACTCATCCACAGGGTCAGGCAGTCAATCAGAATAAGTTGATTTTGAGCATCAATTTCTTGTAATTTTTCTGAAAGATATAAAGGCTCTTCAATTACTTGCCATTCTCGTGGCCGTGATTCCTGATGGTGCAAGATTCTCTCTTGCATTTCTTCATCAAGTGGCTGTGCAGTAGCAATATAAATAACATTTAGCCCGCTCTCTAGAGCTATTTTTTCTGCCAGCCTGCTTTTACCTGAACGGGCGCCTCCTAAAATGAGCTGTAACATATATGACCTAACTTAAAAGTAGTATGAGGATATAAAGGGCCTTGCAGAACTTTTGCCTGATAAGTTCCAAATATTAATTTAGATATATTTAAATTAAACCGATCTACTTTAAACTTCCTAATTCGATCCCATACTTGTTTTGCCGGAAAGGCATCACGATATAAACCTAATGTAATATGTGGATAATATTCTAAAGAAGCAATTTCTGGACAATTTAAATTTAAAGTTTGTCTTAACTGGCTAAGCCATTTTCCAGAATCTTCTATATCAATAAATAAAGCTGTTTCAAAACTATTTAATAGACCTGTTTTTAAACTGAATACAGGAGGTGAAAGTCTTTGTAGCTGTTGTAATTGTTGTCGAAATTGCACTGCACTAAAATCATCATCATAAAGTGCTACTGAATCATTCATTTTAAAGCCGCATATAAACAGTGTAATATGAAACTGGCGTTGGTTAGGCTCAAGCAGCAAATCCCGAAAAGATTCACGAATATTTTTTAAATTGGCTACTACTTCTGGATCAGTAATCTCGATATACCAGAGTCCGTATTCCTGGCGGCCATGATGCCATTCGGGATAGTTCCGTGTAATGGTAGGAACCGTATATAAATCAGGCTTCAAAAACACGTTAGTTACACATCTATTACAACCCTGCTATTAAAGCATTTAATCATCAATTTTGCTTGGGTGAAATTTATGAAATAAGCTTTTCTCACTCACTATTTCAACAGCTTTTAAATATAAAATAAAAAAGTCACTATAATGTTCAAGTTAGCTCAGGCTGTGCATGTGAATCTTAATTCAAAAAGATTCCTCCATTCTGTCTGCTATTATTTGATCAACTCATGTCTATAAAAAGGAATAAGATGACAACACCGTATATTATTATTGGCTGTCCCACGACTAGTGGCGGTCGGGTAATTTCTTGGAACAGTATATTCCTGATTGATGGCTTTGCTATCGCATGTGCTGGTGATAAAGCAACTTACCCCAAACATAAAACAGTTACTACGATTATATTTGGTGATCCACACATGCAAATCTTTGGTAAAGCTGCCGCACGAGTCAATGATTCTTTATTATGTGATTGAAATTATTAACTACACAAGATTTAGTTGTTCAGGAAAATGGCAGTGGATCCGTATCTTCTGCTGCTAAGTCAGCAACAGCTACAAGGTCACAGCAGCAATCAAGCCCAGATAGCTTTGTTAACGATGAATCTGAGAACTACTGCATTGAAGATTCAAAGACTGAAATTGTTGAGTTCAAGAATTTGTTACCTCCATACAATCAAGACAAGTCAAATCTATTCGGCGTTGTTGTGCAAGCACTTTCTGATGCTTGTTCTTTTGAGGTATCGCATAAAATTGAAAAAAGGCAACTCTAAACGAAAAACAGTTAGCCGAAAAGCCAAACAATCTTGCAAGACTTACATTTAGATGTCAGCTACTTACTTTGCAAAATAAAAGCAGCGACGTGATTAGTAAGTGTTACGACACAGCGGCTGAAGCTACAAAAGTTGAATTAGATAAGCCTGAGAACAAGAGGGATCCGTACTATAGACGAGCTGAATTTTCATACTTTCTCGTAAAATATAAAAGTGGGTATCCAGAATGCAAAGAGAAAATGCAAAAACTGATTGCTGATACTCAAGACCAAGAATTAAAGTCACAGTTGCAAATTGTACATGACAACGAAGTTGTTCAGTAAAAAAGAGCTCTGATTTCTCAAGGCTTTTTAATTTTTAGTTGATGAGAGCAAGTTCAGCTTCATGAGAGTACATACCTACTGAAATCGGCTTTTAACTCTCAAGCTGTTTGAGATTCACCTTTTTTACTTTAACCATAATAAAATCTATGAATCCGGCGGGCTATAATTCAACATTAAAACTTCATCCTCAATGGCATCGATCAAGGGTCTCCCTGTTATTTTAATCAAGATACTGTGTTCGTTCAAATGAAAGTCAAAACGCCAGTATTTGGTAGATTTAAAGTGAAAAATTTTCAAATTTGATTTCTAAAATATTCAGAATCCGCTCAGTTTTTCTTGGTATTCAAGATATTTTTCAGTTACCTTAGGTAAAGACTTTGCACTTGATACCCTTTTTAATGGCTTCTTTTTAGTTAGAATTTTTTACTGGTCTATATTCATAACTCTCACCTATTAAAAAAACCCTTCGGAGGAAGTGATCTTCTAAATATAGTTTTTCTGATAGTTTCGAATTTTCTTTAAACTTGTCTACTTATTATCGGTGCAATAAAATTCAGTTAAACTTATGATTTTATTAATATGGAAGAGTTAGTAATATTTATTATTGTATTAGGTTTATCCTTCTACTTTAGAAACCATCCTTCCGATGGTATTGGTCACTATATTTTATATATTCTGATCGCAACTATACTCACAATTATTTATCGTGCTTTAAGATATGCAAGTTAACTTGTTAGATTTTTTAATATTTTATTTATTAAAGAAGCCGCCTTATAGTAGTCCTTCGTTAAAAAACCAATCACTCGAAATATTTTTCAACTCGCACTCTTACTGCTGGATCCACATCAGCGTCCAGATAAAAACACTGCCTATATTTTTCAATAAGGTAATGAATAACTTTTTGCTTATCCGGTACTCTATGTTTTAACATTATTTGTGCAGCAATAGTAATCAGATTATTCGACTGCCTCATTAGCGTTAATAATATTTCACCTTTAAAGCCCATTATATCCCGGGTAAAGGATTGTTTTCCTGTATGAACAAAAGAGTTAAGCTGCTTAAGATGATACTTTTTAAAATTACTAATCTGATAATTAGATGCAATAAATAATAACCAATAAGCTCTCACTACCGCTTCATACTGCGCCCTTAAAAGCGCCCTCGCCTAGATAGGCTACCCCATCGACAAAAGGCGATTCACACCGACTCCATGCTCGAAAGAGATATAAATACACTGCTCAACAAGTTCTAAGCGCGGCCCACAATTCAATACATCGCTTTTTATAATTTCATGTTGCAGCTCAGCGATCATTTCTAGAGAAGTTCAAAAAGTTCTTCAGATTTCATTTATCAATAGATAGTTTTTTAAAGATTAGTAATAATAATGATATAGCAGAAAAAAATTATCAGTGCACTATATTTACTCATTTCCCCCCCCTAAAGGAGGCTTTTAGCTATTCTTACAATTACAGGCCGTGTTATATTTTCTAAAAAATAGAGTTTAAAATGCCTAGTTTAATTTCAATTATTTTTATAATTATTGCATATATTATTTATCGTTATTGCCTCAATAATCCAACCAATGGAATTGTTGAGTACTGTGCATATCTTTTTCTAATTATACTTTTCGCAATTAGTACACGTTCGACTGATTTTCTTTTTAAGGTATTACACTCCCATTGATTCAAAAAGTACTAAGCACTCTCACATTTTATAAAAAAACCGCACTAACTTTAGTCAATGCGGATTTTGATTCTTACCAACTTAAATAGCGCTATTCAACTTTTTTCCAGAAAGTGACATATAGCTTGAACTCAGATTTTATTAATAATGCACTAATGAAAAATGCAGCCCCAACAATTAGAAACATTACATCAATATTCAATAACCCCACCAATTCAAGGATAATTCCAAAAATGCACAGTGCATAAAAAATAACTACGCCTAATTTTTCTTTCATTTGCTTCACCAGGAGAAAATTTGCTTTCTGCAAATTTGAAGTAGCATATTTACATCAAAAACCCTACAAATGGAATAGACCAATAAGTCTATCCGATATGTAAAGCGACTGTCCCTTATAGCCCTAAAAAGCTTATCGGACTTATAGAAGTAGAAGCTGCGGCTGGTCTGGAGGCCAAAGAAGCTGTTATGGCCAAAAATGAACTGATTGCTCATATAAACGTATGTATCTTAAAAATCAGGATGATGCAGCACGTAAGCAGCTATTTGAGGATAGCAAGGGGATTGAACTAATATCAACTCCGCCCCCTGGCTGTCTTTGGCTGCAAGATGGATCACATCTTTACCAATGTGGGTCTGTTTGAAATTGAAGCATTGCTGACTAATACAAAATTTAAGGAGACCATATGGAGAAATCAAGTCTAAAATAAAGGAGGCCTCATGATGCGAACTGAATCTAAAAATAGTTGGCTTCAAGCCATCTTTAATGAGATGCAAGAATTTAAAAAAGAAATCAAGCATCAAAGTGAAAGACGTATTGGTCGTGCAGAGTTCTCCAAATTATTAAATCTAGGGTCCGAAATACTAAATACACGAATTAGAGCAAGAAGATATAAAAAACCTTATAAAGATGGAAGGAAAAGGTTCTGGTTCTACTCTTATGTTCAGTTTGTGATTCTTGATGTAGAATCAAATCATAAAGTCGCTTAATGCGGCTTTTATCTTTTTTATATGATCTGCATAAGTGAGTAACAATGTGAGTTAGACTTCAATATATCTTCAAATTAATAAGCTGAAATAAAGTGATTATTCATCAATAATATCAGCAAATTTAGCACCCAAAACCTGCGCTAGGTCATTAGGTTTAATCCCTATATCCAGCCCTCTTTTCCCACCACTTACATACATACATTCAAGTTCTGTAGCACTAATAGAGATAACTGTTTTTAATCTTTTTTTCTGACCAACGGGACTAATCCCACCTACTAAATAACCAGTTAGGCGTTCGGCATCTTTAGGGTCTGCCATATGTAGTTTTTTAGCTCCTACTACTGTAGCTATTTTCTTTAAGCTTAATTGATGGGCTACTGGTAAAACTGCGACATAATAATTTTTATCATCGGTGACTAATAATGTTTTAAATACTTCTTTAACTTTCAAGCCCAGTTTTTGTGCTGCTTCTAATCCAAAATTTTTAGTATGAGGATCATGCTCATATTCATGAATACTAAAATCAATTTTATTTACTTTTAATAGTCTACATGCAGGCGTCATTTTTTATTACCTTTAAATCAGTATATTTTATATTTTTATATTTAAAAATCCAGATTAGCTTAGGCTATTTTTAATATCTAATAATATATGAAAAATGTAGTAAAAAGTATAGGGTGCTTGACTGCCCTTATACTGCATCTTAATATGTTTTTCTATAAGTTTTTCTATAGTCGGTTATACATTTTGATTTTGATCAATTCTTCAAATGCACAATCTTTTAATAAAAAAAAATTTCTTATAAAAAACTTAATTATAATTACGAGCATTGTAATTATTAGTGGCTGTTCCTCCTTGGGAGGAGGCTCAGTTGCTAAACGTTCAGCCAAGTTAGCTATGGGCATACAAAAAGCTTATACGGTTGAAGCTGAAACAGCCAATCGGTTATCGCCTATTATTGTAGAAAGTGCAGATAAGTATGCAATCGATCCTTTACTTTTAGCAGCTATGATCCGTCAAGAGTCAAGCTATCGTAATTATACAATCTCACCAGCTGGTGCAATTGGTTTGACACAGGTTATTCCAAGATACTGGCAACAAAGTTGCCCTGGTGATCTTTTTGAAGAATATAATAATATCAATTGCGGTAGCTATGTTCTAGCAAACTACAATCAGGCAGCGGGAAGCTGGAAAAAGGCACTTGCTTATTATAACGTAGGCCCAACAGGTTATAACTCCAGTTGGAAAATGCGCCGTCAAGGAAAAAAGTATGCGAAACAAGTAAAGCAACATCAGAAAAATCTGAAGCAGGCTTTATAAGAGAAGCTTAATCTATATTTAAGTAATCACTTAAACAGTTTTGATAATAATTATATATTTGAAAAGTATAGATGCTTTTTAGGGGATTAAGAAAATTGATAAAGCGAATATTAGCTGCATACTCTTATTTATATAAATTATGTTATTCTGAATAATCGTGTTATTGCTTATCTATAGAAAAAATATCAACTTCGATAATACAAAAATTTAAATTCTTTTTAAGCCTTATTAAGGCTCTTGCATTTCATCATATATACAAATCAACATCTAGCAGCATCGCGATGGCTAACTTCCCCTCTATTCCAGAATCAAAGCATAAAAAAAGCCCCCTCATGTGAGGGGGCTTTTTAGAATAATGAGCTGGC
>NZ_DJJJ01000016.1:0-3151 GCF_002434085.1 Acinetobacter sp. UBA6571
TCATATTCTCTTAATGATCTTTCTAATACCTCGTCAGTACTAGAAGCTGGACTTCGATAAACTCAACAACTTAGCGCCTTGCGCTTGTTTATTTCCGTCTATCTCGTCGGTATGGGGTGCATTCTAGAGGATTTCAGAATCATTGCAACCCCCCATTTAATATATTTTTCACGTATGTACTATTTTTCAGCAAAAATAAGAAAAAAGGCTTTTTATTTCTCATTTTTTAACCATTTTCTTGTATTTTTTCTACTTTTTTAATTTTTTTAAATCGTTCTTTCTTATTTTAACTTCGGTTAGACAAGTTAATTTTTATTCTTCACTCATCTATTTCATATGACCTAAATTATTATTTAAACCCTGCTGTATGTTTTATCGCCTCTATTTAAATTAATTTTTAAGAAAGGCTATATAGCTTTCATCGACCTTTAGGCTGGTCATTGCTGGATATTGGCCCGGACCTTTTTATATTCTTTTTCAAAAAATAGTTGAGCGCATTTTTTATATGACAATGAAGAATCACTCACTGCTTGTATTCAGGCAGATTAATATCCCGCTTAGATATAATTAACCCTAGCCTCTCAATGATATTAAAAAATTTTATTTTTAAATTTTCTGTTCTCTACGTATCAAGGAAGAGTAGCTTTATTCACTCTTCCTTAATACTCTAGAATCAGTTTAACTGACCAGCAATAAGTGGCCATAATGTTTTGGTTGTATAATTAATTTCTTTGTAGGGGCCAGCGGATAAAGTTTCAGCAAAGCATCAATATTCTGTTCTGTTGCAATTTCATCATCAGTTGCTGCAATAGCAGTAATCGGGCAGCAAACCTGTTCATGATAATGTTTATTGATCGTTTTACCTACCGCATTCATGACATAGCCAGGACGGCTACAGAATTGTGCCCATTGCCGCGCAACGCCTTTCGGTAAGTTTTCGCCCATTCCAATTACTTTAGCGGCTCCATATCCTTTAAAAGCTGAACTTAGGGGAAATAGCAGATTAAACATAAGGGGTGCCAGAAGTTTGGTACGGCCTTTTAATCCTTTGATATGCCCTGTCGAGCCTGCAATAGAAATAAGCTGTTTAACCTGCTGATGATTTTCAACCAGACCCACTAACTGACCACCCGCACTATGCCCGATAATGTTTACCTGAGAAGCACCCGTCTTTTTTAGCGCTGTATCAATGACCGCTGGCAGGTCCAGTAAACCCCAATCTTGAATAGATGCTTTAGAATCTTTTAGTGCGCCATTAAGTGAAGCACCAATTCCCCTAAAGTCAAAAGTCAGAACATCATAACCCTGCTGAGTTAACCATACGGCAAAAGGTTGATAGAATTGCTGAACAATACCAGTAGCTGGAGAAATGATTATAGGTTCACTCTTTTTTATAGGGGCAGTACTAGGGTACAAAATTCCTTTCAGGATATAGCCATCTCGACATTTCACTTCAATATAGTTATTCATAAATCTTTTTCCTTCATTTTATCTAAATTTTTTGTCAAAAAATCTAGCCATTTTTCAATAGTACAAATTTCTTCAATGCTAAATCCCTGCTGCATATACTGATTTAAATAAGTGGCTTTTTGCTTGAGCTCTGGAAGAAGTGATCTGGATAAATCGGTCAAAAATAGACAGGTAGTTCTAGCATCGGTTGGAGAACTTTTTTTAATCACCAGCTTTTGTATTGTCATTCGTTGAATGAGCCCGGTAATTGCAGAGGGAACCAACTGCATCCGTGAAGCCAGTTCCGTAAGCGTTATGCCATCCTGCTGATCAAGATAAAACAGTACCAGCATTTGTGAAGGACTTTGCAATTCTTCTGGAAGACACTGCCTGATCAGGCTTTGTACTTTATGGTCTGCCTGACTCAGCAGATAGATCAATTTAGGTCGAGACATAAAATACTTCACATGTGAAATAATTAATTATTCTGCTTGATTAAAGCAAAAGTGTAAATTTTTCAAATTTACTGAACAGTCAAGAAATATAATCTTGTCAGTTTAAACTTACATCTTCTTCTGCTTTTTGCAGCTAGATCAATTAAGTTATTCAAAGTATTCTGAGATCAACAAGGAACAGGAAGTTCCAGAACATAAAACAACAATAATATGTTTTAGCACCAGGAGCGTGAGGTATAACAGGAGTTTTACCTACAAGCGAAATATAAAGGAATCTCATCAGGATGATGAGGTTCCTTTTTTAATATATTTATTTAAATGATTTTAGAAAATCGACAATTTCAGAATGCATAGCCATTTCTGCCAGCTGTAGAACAGTATATTGCCCTTTACTATGTAGATCAGCTCCTTTGTCTATAAGAAGTTTCACAATACCTAAATAACCATTTTCGGCTGCAGCATGCAGTGCACTGTATCCTTCTTCATCAGCCTGGTTTGGGTCAATGCCAGCATCTAATAACTGTTTAACGTGTTCCATATCACCTAAAGACGCCCAATACACAATTTCAGGAAGCCGAAGTTCAGCTTCATCTTGGGATACAGGAGAGAATGAATTAAATTTCATATGAATAACACCTACATTGAGTATGGCTGGTTTAAATTGAGAAACAGCTTTTAAATAAGATTCAACCCTAGTTATTTATTTTTTATTTATTTACAGAAATTAATTTTCTGATTCTAGAAGTATTTTAAATATTTATAAATATTATCTAAAGATAAAGTATAGATTTTTATCTTGTAACTGATTATTTATAAAATAAGCTACTTCATGCTTTTAAAAGAAATTTAAATATTAAAATATTTGTAGACTAAAGGAAGCCTGTTGAATATTCATTAAATTTTATATTGTTTAACCCTTATATAGGATTACTTAACATTAGATGAATTATTGACTATTATTTAAAAGAGTTCAAAAAATATCATTCTAATATTATTTAACCCCCGCATAAAAAAAGCCCCCTCATGTGAGGGGGCTTTTTAGAATAATGAGCTGGCGATGACTTACTCTCACATGGGTAACCCCACACTACCATCAGCGCTAAGAGGTTTCACTTCTGAGTTCGGGAAGGGATCAGGTGGTTCACTCTTGCTATGGTCGCCAGCACAACTGTTGATGGACTTGTTCGGGTCTGATTTAACTGCGGTGCAGTATATGCCGTACTTTAGTCCAAATGAGTTATTAACAG
>NZ_DJJJ01000012.1:0-36841 GCF_002434085.1 Acinetobacter sp. UBA6571
TGAAGTTTTCCTAGATGATGTGCCGAACCTGATCACTGAAATGACAGGCACCCATTCCAAAACCACACTTCAATCATTTGTTTCTATTATTTTTGAAGCTATCGCACTGGCGTTTAACAACATTGACACATGCATCACCAACGTTGTGTGTGTCTTTTTCTTCGTCCTGATTTACTCCTTTATCTTCGGGCTGGCTTGTCTAGTTTGTGCTTTGTTCTTCCTGATTTGGGTCATTTGCAAAGTAATCATCGGGATTTTAATTGCTGTTGCCCCTATTTTTCTTGCTGCTGCAATGTTCCCAGCTACTCGTAGATATGCGACCAACTGGCTTCAAGCAGTATTAACTCCAAACGTGGTTTTACTACTACTGATCGTAAGCTGCGACCTAGTTTTAACTTCAGTAGTGAAGGGTATCCAGCACTTAAATGATAACGGCAGCACCTTCACAGGGGCTTTTGTCATGGTCATTGTTCTGCTTGTTGTAGTAGGTCTTTTCGCAATTATTCCAAAAATTGCAATTTCTCTTGTCGGCAGCGGTTTTGAAGCTTCAACCAGTGCAACTACAGGTGTAACCAATTCTGCGACTAATGCAGTTAAACGCTTTGGGAGTAAACGATAATGCTACCTCAAACTAAAGATCAGCTAGACGCTCAATTTAAAGCCCTTCAGGAAAGCGTTAAAAAGAGTGAAAACCGTAACGGCAAAATTACACTGTGGTCGCTGGGACTTTGTGGGGTTTTAGCAGTAGGAAATATTACTCAAGCAATTGCTAACTACAATCTAACTCCATTAAAAACAACCGAACCGATCATTGCCGTGATTGATTCCGAAACAGGAATCATGACCCAAGTTGAACGTTTTGATTCAACTACTGACCCTAAGCTAATCGAAAAACTTGTTACTTCTTACTTTTGGGACACGATTTCTAGCCGATATGGTTATTACGGCAAAGTCGGAAAAGATCAGCTTGCAGCTCAATACAGTAAAACTTCCACTTTCTTAGATAGTAAAGATCGCTCTGATTTTGAGAATGAAATTAGCGGATTAAATAGCAATTCACCTTACAACTTACTCGGTGAATCAGGCTCTATCACACCTAAAATTATTTCATTGAACTTTCTAGGAAATAACAAGGTACAAGCGAATTTCAAAACTACCGTTGTTAAGGGCGCACAAGTACAGCAATTCAGCTACACAGTTACCGCAGATTATGTGACTGACAACTTCGATGACTTATCTGTAAAAGATCGCTGGATTAACCCGTTCGGGGTCAAATTTAAGAATTGGAACTTAACACAGAACTCGTCTAATGATGCCCTGATTGCACCGCCAAGCAGTCCGGTACTTCCTACGCCTGAATCTGTGCCTGCCCCTGAATCTGCAACTGCACAAACAACAAATTAAGGTAGATCAAAATGAAAAAAACGCTCATCTCAATACTACTTGCTGCAACGTGCATTGCTTCCGCTCCAAGTTTTGCAAAGCAAATCCCTGTCGGCTTAAAAACTGATGGTCGAATTAAAACTGTTCCATATTCTGAAAACCATGTTGTTGAACTTTCTACAACTTTCGGCATTAGCACTGTGGTCGAGTTTGGAAATGAAACTATCCAGACTGTAGCGTCTGGTGACACGATTGGCTGGCAGATTATCCCGCAGGGGAATCGCCTTTTTGTCAAACCTGCAGAAAAGCCACAAGCGGGAATGAACCGTACAAACTTGACCGTGATCACTGATAAACGGAACTACTACTTCAACCTTTTCAATTCAAGCCAGCCTGTCTATGTACTTCGTTTTAACTATGCAGACGTAAATAAAACGAACCGTTTAATTGCTCAACAGAATGCCCCTAAACGTGCATTGGGCGAACTCCCTATGACAAGTATCAAGTGGGGCATGGATGCCACTCATAGCAAATCAATCAAGGTCTTGGGTGTTTCTGATGACGACCAATTTACCTTTATTCGTTTAGGTAAAAATTCACCTCGCCCAGCCGTTTATGCGGTGAACGGTGAAGGCTATGAAGAACTAACTAACTCACGCCAAGAGGGTGACGTAATCGTGATTGAAAGCGTGTCGGATGCTTTCACTTTGCGTCTAGGTAATGAATATGTCTGCATTCTGCGTAAACCTAACGTGATCGGAGCTAAATAAGATGACTAATAAAAATGAATTCGATACCCCTGATAACTTCAGTACCAATGATCACGTTTTTTATGGTGATGAGAAAAAAGGGAAAGATGATTTTGAGATCAAAGATGATTTTTCTGAAAAGTCTAAAACGTCTGTAAAAGACATGGATAAGGCAAAGTTAATCAAAGTAGGTGTAATCTTATTTGTAGTGATTGGCTTAGTTATTTCTGCTGTCTATTTCAAGCTGCAAAAGAACAAAGAATCACGACTTGAATCAGGTGTTGAAACGGCTGTCGCTAAACCTGTCACCAATATTGAAGGTACAGGTCTAAGTGAAGATAGATTCGGCTTCGGTGGACCACAACCGATTCCAGCTTTAACAGAACCGAACCCACTGCCAACGGCTAATGAAAAGTCACCTGAACAGCTAGAAATGGAACGTCAATTAGCTGCACAGCAACAACAGCTTGCAATGGAACAGGAACAGGCACGACAACAAGCCATTGCACAGCAACAAGCCCTTCTAAATGCCCGCTATAAGTCGGGAATTATGGTTACTGGTCAAAGTCAAAGTAATAGCGGGATTAGTCCTAATAATGCTGCTGGTGATATGGCTGGCGTACCGCCTGAACTTATGCCGTTATTTATGAGTATGCAATCATCCCAGGCTAACAATAACGGTGGTGCAAATACTTCTAATGTGAACCCTCGTATTGCAAATAACTCTGCATCTTCTATGGGTGGTCGTTTCGATTCCAGCACTACTAATCAGAAAGCCCCTATCGCTCATGCAAGCTATAACGCTGACCGCAGACTACTCATTCAACAGGGCAAGATTGTTGATGCAGTTTTAGAAACTGCCGTTAAAAGCGATCTGCCAAGTAACATTATTGCCCGTGTGACAACAGATATTTACGGTGAACAAGGTCGAAATCGACTGCTGCCTGCGGGTACTCGTCTTTTTGGTCAGTATTCCTCAATTGTAAATGATGGACAGGCTGAAGTTGCTGCGGTTTGGAATCGTGCAATTACTCCTAACGGTGTTGAGATCATGCTTGATAGCCCTAGCACAAATGGGCTGGGTGTCGCTGGCTTAGGTGGCAAGGTAAACAACCATTACGGCAGAATTTTCGGCACAGCTACGCTTTTAAGTGTGATCGGTGCGGGTGTAAGCAATGTAGGTGTAAGCAGTAGTGATCAAAATAATGCGTCCCAAGCGTACCGTACTGAAGTAGCTAACTCTTTCGGTAATCAGGCTGATCGTGTTCTGCAACGCAATCTTTCAATTCCTCCGACAATTACAGTGCCACATGGCACACGTATTAAGGTCTTAGTCGCTAAAGACTTGGATTTTTCTACAATCTTTAATCAATAAAGGCGGGGGGAATATCATGTCTATTCTTGTCCTTAAAGATTTAGAGAAAGCCTTTGGTGAAGATATTAACAATGATGATATTACTGAGATTTCAGTAAATAAGCCTTGTGAGTATTTCGTGGCTATGAAAGGCACAAGGGACATGATTAAAAGAACTAATCCTGATCTTTCTTATGCACTGTTAAAACGTCTTGCTGAAAGCATTGCGACTACTACTGAACAGACAATTTCAGAAGCCCAGCCTTTGCTTTCGGCACAGATTCCTTCACCTACTCATGAAGGCTTATATTTCCGTATTCAATTCGTGCGTGACCCTGCTGTTACTACAGGGTCTATCGCTTTATCTATCCGTAAACCAAGTGTTCTAAGCCTGCCATACAGTGCTTATGAATCTATCTTGAATGCAGTTGAACCGTTCAACGCTATTTCTTCTAAAGATCAAGAATTGCTTGATCTCTATGAAAGTCGTCAATTTCATAGCTTTCTGCATAAAGCAGTTGCCTATGAAAAGAACATCATTATTTCTGCTCAAACTGGTGCAGGTAAAACCACACTTTTTAACTCTTTAATTCATGATGCTATCCCTTTGGGTGAACGCCTAATCACGATTGAAGATGCTAAAGAGCTACGCCCGCCACATGAAAATACCTTGCAGCTTTACTACTCAAGGGGTGGACAAGGTAAGGCTAAAGTTACTGCTCAAACGCTTATGGAAGCCTGCCTACGTTTATATCCAAAACGTATCTTACTTGGTGAGATTCGGGGGGCAGAAGCCTTCACTTATTTGAACTTAATTTCTTCAGGTCATGATGGGTCAATCGCAACCCTTCACGCTAATGACCCGCTTAATGCAATTGATCGTCTAACTCTCATGGTTTTACAAGCTGGTACTACGCTGACAAGTGATCAGGTCAAAATGTTTGTAAAACAAAGTATCGACATTATCGTCCAACTCGGCAGAACGGAAACTGGCGGTTATGGCTGTTCAGCTATCTACTTCAAAACTTTTGAGGATTTGAAAAATGAAAAAAATAATATTCATGCTTAGTTTTTTAGCTTGTGCAGCTTGCTCATCCAAAGGCATAGATGGCGAATATAACCGTATTGAACAGACAGCTTTTGAACAAACCAACGGAATGAGTAGCGGTCTGATCGTTGCCGATCAAGGTTCCAAAGTCACTTTAAAAAATAGTTGGGGTGATGTGGCTTTAAACACAGTTAAGAAAGAAGAAAAACTGGTTATCCAATATCAAAACCAAGATGCCTTTCTGCTGGAACAGAAAGGAAATGTGATCACGCTGACTGATGTAGATAATCCTGATCAGACATACAAATTTAAAAAGGACTAAGCCATGAAAAAAATTACCCTTGCTGCTTTTGTCTTTGTAAGTCTGACCGCAGCCGAAGCACAGTTACCGCAGACTTTTACTCAAGTGCTTCAGTCTTTTGCTCAAGATAATCGCTTAATCTACATTCCTGAAACCCCTAATCAGGGCGATTACATTACTTATAAATTTTCTAGTGATGCCAGTTGTCAATCTGAAAGCTGTGCCGATCTGAAAGTCTATTACAGCATTGACCCCAACTGTGTGCCTGCCAGTGTTGGTTTATTTGGTGAACTACCTGTACGTATTCCAGGTGATGCAAAAGCCCTTTTTATTTCTCCCACTATTTCTGATGTTTCTAGCCAAGCTAAGGACTTTCTACGTGTTCAAGTTAAAGGTGGGTGCTATGAGTTTTCTATGGGAGAAAAAGGCTCACATTTTAAAACTCTAGTGGATTTGGCTAACCGTTTGGCTGCTGCTAAGTAAGGAATACAACTATGAAGATAAAAAAATTATCACTTCTAATATTAGTTGGATTAAGCAGTATCAGTGTTGCGTCTAATCTTCCTTATCATGATGTAGTCCTTTCTGCTTCAGCTAAATATGGTTATGACCCGCTTTTAATTCATGCTGTTATCGAAAAAGAATCTTCACATAGAAATACAGCAAGATCAGGTGTCGGGGCGCAAGGCTTAATGCAATTAATGCCTGCAACAGCAAAATCTCTCGGTGTATCTAATCCTAATGACCCTGTTCAAAATGTGAATGCTGGTACTCGTTACCTTAAGCAGCTTAACTCGCAATTCGGAAATATGCCCCACGCTCTTTATGCGTATAACTGGGGGATGGGTAACTTACGTGCTTATCTGAAAGGCACTAAAAAAGTAATGCCAAGAGAAACCCAAGAGTATGTACCAAAGATCGCACAGTTTTATAAAAACTATGGTGGGTCAGGTAACTATTTCGGTGGCAATGTTATTAAAGGCACTAATAATGCTCAAGGCAAGCCAGCTACAACGGCAATTGAAAATGAAAACTCCAAAAAGATTCGTGAAAAGCTGGAAGTCCAAAATGCTTGTAAGCCTGTAAAACTGCCTGAAGCCGAACAGGTAGATATTGATTCACCTATCACTCTACCTCCTATCCCTCCGGTTACTGGCGGGGCGGGTAAAACTGTTTTTGACCCTACTAAAAATGCTGATGCTGCATTACAGGTAGAGGAGTTAATGCGCCAGATTCAAGTATTACGTGGACAATATGACAGCATTACAAAAGGTTTAGCGGGTCTTGGTCTTTTAACCAATGTCGCTCAACTTGCTGGCTTTGAACTGCCTAATGGCTTCTCTGCTGAACCTACAAATATCTTTAATACCCCTAGAGAACAAAATGCCTATAACGAGCTTCAACGTCAGATCGCTACGGATACAGGCGTTTATGCCAGTAAAGAACTAGGGAAGATCCAAAATCTCACTGCTGCAAGAGTTAATACCGCTTATGTGGAAGCAGAAGTTGCTTGGACACAAATTAATTGCAGTTTTGAAAACCTCAAGTCTTTGGCTGCGGTCAATACCAACACTTTGAAGCAGTCAAAAGATTTAGCAAATGCGCTTGCTGTAGAGAACAGCATGATCGTTGCCAATCAAGCTAAGTTAAAAGCCAACATGCTTATGATGCAGTCGAGCATGGAGAGCTACAAAGTAGCTTCTCATCAGGCAGTACAGAAGTTTTTAGGGTCAGTGAAATGATGAATGATCAAAGCCAAAAGATTTTTAATCAGTCTATCCTGATTGTTATTTTTTCCGTGATCACGGCATGGGTAGTATTACTGCCTAAGTTTTTTATTATCCCTCAAGAACAGAAGGTTAAGGCTATTCTGTATGCCTTGCCATTGACCTTTAAAACGCCTTTATACGTTTTGATTCTCTTAGTGGTATTGGTCATTAGCTGGGTGATCGCTTGGTTTTATTTTCAGAACAATAAAACCCCTTTTGCTGGTGAACGGTACGTTAAAGTTTTGCGGGGCTTACAGCTAGTTAGCCCCTATAAATTTAAGAAACTGACGACAGAAAAAGGCTATCAGATTCGTTTTTGTGGTATGCCAGTTCCGAAAGATTTGAAGTACAAACACTTCCTTTTAACTGGTGGTACTGGTCAAGGTAAATCCGTTTCTATTAGTGATTTCTTAGATTCTTGCGTATCTGATGCCCGCAGTAAAACCCGCTTAATTGTTGTGGACCCTAACGGCTCATATACAAGTTTGTTCTATAAAAAGGGCGATGTGATTTTTAACCCTTTCGATGCTCGATCTGTAAGCTGGTCAATCATTAATGAAGTAAGAAACCCTTATGATATTGAAACTTACTCAGCTACATTGATTCCAAAATCTTCCGATGCGAAACATGAAAACTTTAATAGTATGGCTCGTACAATTATTAAGTCTGCTATGTCTAAAGTTCTGGAAATGCCAGACATATCAAAATCAGCAAAAGCACAATTGTTCTTAGATACGTTATTAAACTCTAGTGATGATCAATTAAGAGATTTCTTGATGGGTACGCCTGCATTTAGTCTGCTAGGAAATACTGAACTGGTCGGGACGCTGCGAAGCATCATCACAACTTATCTCACGCCACATACCCACAATTCAATTGGTGATTTTTCCTTTAGAGATTACTTAAAAAATGGTGAAGGCAATATTTTTATTACTTGGCGTGAAGATCAATTAACTGCATTACAGCCACTTGTAAGCTGTATCACTGATGTTGTTTGTAGCTCATTACTTTCTGATTTCGACAACTATTCAGACTTTGTTTTTTGCTTAGACGAACTAGGCTCATTAAATCGACTTTCATACTTGGAAGCTGTGCTGACGAAAGGGCGTAAGCACAGACTTATTGCTTTGGCGGGTATTCAAAGTTTAGCCCAGCTTATAACAATCTATGGCGACAAATTCTCAATCACGCTAAGGGGCTGTTTTTCGTCATTTGGTGTATGTGCCGTAAACGCTCAAGACACTTATACCCCCCAAGAATATGAAAAGTCTTTCGGTGCAATCGAAGTATTACGAAAAATGAAATCTAGTCACAAGGATGCAAAAAGTGAGTTGGTAAAAGAGAAGGAAAATGTTGTTAAAGCTGAAGAAATAAGCAGCCTTCAACCACTTCATTTTTATTTAAAGTTTTCAGGTCATTACCCGCCTACTTTAGTAAAAATGAAGTACCGCTCTTATGCTAAAGTTGCGGCTTCTTACCAACAAAACTGAAAAAAGGAAATCTAAGCATGAAACGTGAACAACTATACGTGAGCGATGAATTTGCAGCTGAGTTTGACGAGTTTTTCTTACGCTATAAACGTGGTGAATTGAAAGTTCCTGAAGAATTACAGAACCGCAGATTGACAAGAAATTTAATATTCTTGATCGCCCTCGATCAGTATTTCAAAGAGAAACATAATTTTTCAAATAGTCCTTTTGAGGACTGAATCAAATAGAGTTATACTGTTATAACTCTACAAGGAATAATGACAATGTTCAGAAGATTAATAATCAGCTTTATTTGCACAACTCCTGTGCTGGTAAGCGCTTCACCTTATGAGGATTTAATTTACAAGCATTCTGTAGCTAACGGTTTAGACCCTAAGTTAGTTACAGCAATTATGGCAAGGGAGAGTGCATTTAAGCCTAATGCTCGATCTCCCAAAGATGCCAGAGGGCTTATGCAAGTTATTCCATCAACATCCCGAATGGTAGGCGTTGACCCTAGAAGATTATTTGAACCTGAACAAAGTATTATTGCTGGTACTCGTTACCTTGCTTTCTTAAACAAACGGTTTAATGGCAATCTGATCAAAATCATAGCTGGCTATAATGCTGGACACGGTGCGGTGGAAAAATTTGGCGGTATTCCCCCTTACCGTGAAACTAGAAACTACGTTACTTACGTCACAAGTAAATATCAAAAATTGCTAGGCGGTGGGGCATTAGAAAACTTTAATGCCCCCCAACCCAGCCCGATCTTCCCTGAAGCTAAAAGAAAAAATGACATGGTTGTCTTAGCTTCTTGGCAGCAAAATCAATACCCCGACTATTCCGCAGAATACCTACAAGATCAAAGCTATATCGCACAAGCTGAACCTGTGCGAGTTCGTATAAATAATCAGCCTTCAATTCAACAGCCTGCACAACCAACCTCATTTGTGCAGTCGCTCAATTCTAATGGGCGTTACGTCCAAGTTTTTTAATTAGTTAAGTTAGGAAAGAACTATGAAAAAGTCGAATTTTATTAAATTGGCACACCTCCCTGTAGCGTTTTTTGCATTGATCTTTAGCCAGGTGGCAAACGCAGCTTGGGGGCAAAAGTTTGCTTCAAAGCTGAACTCATTTAATGACGAATTAGTAATTGCAGCAGCAGTCGCTTTCGTAACTGGTGTGATCTGTTTAGCTATCACAATGATGGGCGGTGGTAGCGAGAGAATTAAACGCTGGGGCGTTGGTTTGGTAATCGCTGGCATTCTTTGTTTCATTGCCCCTGATTTGGGTAGCTTCTTCTTCAGCTAAACGGTGAGTGAACATGAGCAAAGCCACTGAAAAACAGGAACAGAAAGACCTTTTATTTGCGGGTCTTGCACGAGTGGCAAGGGTCGCAAATATTCCAGTAGATATTTTCGCTATCTTTTTTATTGTCGGTGGATTTCTCATTACTATCCTTGCCTTGCTAGGAAAAGTAATGACTGGCTTCTTCATCATTGCGGGGATTTATTTAGTCCTTAATGCACTGACCTATGAAGAAGATAGAGGGATTCAATACCTACTTTTTTCACTGAAAAGGAAATTTTCTAGAAAAATGGTTTTCGGTGGTTATAGCTTTGAAACCCATACCAAAACCAAAGATGAGGGAATTGAATATGATCAAAAACAACTAGCGAGTGGTGAACTAATGGAAGTGAGCAATTTACCCTATCTGACACCAATTGACAGCCACAATATTAAGCTCGTAAACGGTGATATTTTTACAATCCTGAAGATCACAGGTTTTGCATACGAAACCAAAAGCTATGAACAGTTGAAGATGCTTAAACGCTATCGAGCAGAAATGTTCAAGCAGCTCGGTAGCCGTTTCGTTGTTAGCGTTTACTATGATCGACACGAAGTAGAAACAGAAATACCAGAACCTCACGGCAATGAATTTTCTGATCACTTCCAACAGAAATATTATGAAAAGCTAAGTCAGGAACATATGTTCCAAAATGACATTTATATTTCTCTCCTTGTTCGCAAAGCTAACCCAAGTGAACCGCCATTTACCCGCCTAAAAAATACATTCTTCAGAGTAGATAATGAAGCTCAAATGCTCGCAGAATTAAGCAATGCTGTAAGTATGTTTAAAGAGTACCTTCAGGATGCTAACCCTCGTCAATTGGGCGTTTATCATAAAGATAATGTGATGTATTCCGAAGCGGTTAATTTTTTGGGCTACATGGTGAATTTAGAAAGAGCAGAGATACCCCTATACCCGACAGAGATCAGAAACTATTTGGGCTTTGTCCGTAAAGTATTTACTCCGGATGGAACAATTAAGTTTTATCATCCGAGTGGTGAAGTCACCGCAGGCGCGATTTACAGCCTACCAACGCCTAACTACCCTGAACATACCGATCACACGATGTTAGATGAGTTTTTGAAGGTAGATCATCCTCTACTTATTTCTCAAACTTTCATGATGATGGACAGAAGAAAGTCTATCAACATGAGTATCCAGCGTCAGAACCAGTTAAAAAATGCGAAAGATAAATCTGAATCTCAAATTGAAGCGATTAATCAAGCTGTAGATGATTTGGCTTCAGGTCGCATTCTGAATGGTATCTATTCTCTTAATGTACTTGTTACAGCTAAGAATGGTGCAGCCTTTAAAGATGCTATGCAGAAAACTAGCGGGGCTTTCCAGCGAAATCACATGCTGCCTAAAAAGGAAGATTTAATTGCTGAACCTACTTTTTACTCAACGTTAATTGGTAATTATCATTTACTCCAACGCCCTGCAACGATCAATACAACTAACTTTGCTGGCTTTGCCAGTATGCACAATAGCTCTATTGGTAAAAAGGAAGGCAACCATTGGGGCGAGTATGTTTTACAGTTAAAGACTGAAGGAAATACCCCTTATTACTTTAATTTCCATGAGGGTGATGTAGGTCATACTCGTATTACAACTGGTACTGGTGGCGGTAAAACAACTTTAATTAATGCTTTGCTCACAGCAGCAGATAAGTTTAAGCCCTATATTTTTCACTTTGATTTTGAATATTCAGCATCAGTTTGGATTCAAGCAATGGGCGGTAAACATACCGTTCTAAGTGAAATGGTGCCGACTGGTTGGAATCCGCTTCAGTTAGATGACACCGATCAGAATAGACTTTTCCTGAATAAACTTTTTGCATTCATGGGGCAAGACTATAACGAGGCTGGAAACCCGAAACCATTATCAGCAGCAGAAGAAAACAAAATTAAAGAAGTTGTAGAAGCAGTTTACAGCTATGAAAAAACTCTCCGGAGGTTAAGAAACTTTATCTCACTGTTTGGCATGGCAGAGAATAATAACCTTGCTGAACGCATGGCGAAATGGGCGAATAATGGTCATTTTGCCAATATCTTTGACAATGAAGGTGACAATTTCTCAATTGAAGATGCTCGTATCTTTGGTTATGAAATGAAAAACGTCATTAAAAATGATGTCGTGCTGGGTGCTATGTCTATGTATATCTTTCACCGTATTGATATAGCTATGTCAGAGGGTCGTCCGTTCATTGTGGTAGTTGAGGAAGGTCAGCGTTACATCAGCAACCCGATCAACTTAGCTTGGCTGAAAATTATGTTGACTACATACCGTAGACGTAACGGCATGATGATCTTCGTAACCCCTACCCCTGAAGTGATCACTAAGGATGACGATCTGATCGGGCAGTTTAAAACCTCAATTCTATTGCCGAACGATAAAGCCAACCCAGCAACGTATATGGGTAATGATCAAAATTCAGGATTAGGATGCACACAAACAGAATTTGAATGGATTGTTAATACACCGCCTTACTTACGTCAGTTCATGATTAAAAACTCTCATGATTCAGTCATTAGTAAGCTCGATCTAGGAAATATGTCAGAAATTATCCCAGTATTTTCAGGCAATGAAGTACGCCACAAGATGCTTGAAGAAACACTAAGTAAAAATGAAAACCTAACCTACTCCCAATGGGTTAATGAATTTAATAAAAAGGTGAAATCATGAAAATGAGCAAAACAAAAATCACGGCTGTAGCTTTTGCTTTATTGTTCACAGCCAATCCCGCTAAGGCTTGGGACGTTGTTTTTGACCCGACTGCCGTTGCTAACATGGTGAAGCAACTTGCTCAAATGAAGCAGCAGTATGAAATCATGAAAAAACAATATGAAAGCACAACAGGTAATACAGGTATTGGGACTTCAGGCGTAAAGACTGTTACTGATGTTGTAGCTGGTTCATGGCAAGATGTTGTTTCCAATCAGAAGTCTGGTGCTTTCGGCAGTGCACAAAAAACTTATGACAAGGTGCTTACTACTATCGGTAGTGAAGGCATGAATCAGCTTCTAAGCAATGATCAGTACAAGCGCAGCTATAATACTGTTAAGACAGGTTTTGCCTTCAGTGATGCTTCTTATAATGCTTTGAATGAACACGTTGCAAACCTTACTACTTTAAAGAATAAGATCAATTCGACTAAGAACATTAAAGAAGCACAGGACTTAGCTAATGCCATTGCAATTGAACAGGGTTATATCAACTCTATCGGTGCGAAGCTGGCTGCGGTCCAAACCAATTTAGCTTCAAATAATGCTTCATCAGGTGTCACCAGTACACAAAGTTTTAAATCATGGTTTGGTAACTAATCTTTTTTCTTACGGCTAACAGTTCTGACTGTTAGCTTTTTTTTGTCTAAATTTAGGTTTTCTATATGAAAAAAATTCTTGTCCCAATGATTACATTATTTACCCTGGACTACTCCCATGCTGAAACTATTAATACCCAACCTAAAGCAGTAGGACTAACCACTTCAAAAGGCAGTATAGAGGTTAAGACAGATGAGAAAACTGTATCTTTGAGCAAGGCACTAAATAGCCCTCTCATCAATACTGTGACTACTACCACAACTGAAGTGAAGGCTGAAAAAAAGATCCAAACTAAGCAGACTTGATATGTGCTGAATTAGCAGGAGACTTTCACTTGGGATATGCTAGGCAGCTAACCGATAAAAGTTCTCTGCTATTTGATTTGGCGTTTTAAAATCCAAACTCTTTTGAATTCTTCGCTGATTATAAAATAACACAATGTATTCTGTAATATCTGCTTTAGCTTCATCTCTGGTTTTATAGTTGCAATGATGCACTAATTCATTCTTGAGTATGCCCCAGAAACTTTCAATCGGTGCATTATCGTAACAGTCCCCACGTTTGCTCATTGAACCTTGAAAATCACATTTTTCCAGTATCTTTCGATATTCATGGCTGCAATATTGGCTGCCTCTGTCCGAATGAATAATTAAGCCTTTCGTTGGTTTTTGATTACGAATCGCCATAGTCAGTGCATTGCAAACAAGTTGTGCGGTCATACGCTCATTTAAGCTATAGCCAACCACTTGTTTCGTGTACAGGTCTTTTACTGCTGCCAAGTATAACCAACCTTCAGCAGTCCAAATGTATGTAATATCGCTTGACCATGCAAGATTGGGCTTAGTCATTGAAAACTGTTGCTCTAGTAAATTTGCGTAGATCGCTCGATTATGATCACTCTTCGTAGTTCTTTTGAAACGCTTATGACGCTTACAATACAGCTGGTTGAGCTTTTTTATTTGACGTACAGCATACGTACTGATTTTGATACCTTGCGCTTGTAAATGCTTAGTTAATCGAATATAGCCATAGCTTTGTTTAGTTTCCTCATGAGCTATTTTGACCAAAATTGTCTGTTGATTTCGCTGAACCAATCTTTTATTCATGCCTCGTTTTAGCCAATCATAAAATCGTGACACTGAAACGTGAAGTAATCTAGCCATAAAGCTAATCGGGAATAAATATCTTTGCTGTTTCATATAGGCGTACCTTACTGACTTTCTTTCGCAAAGTACGCTGCTGCCTTTTTTAGAAATTCACGTTCCATTTCAGCTGTTTTGAGCTGTTGTTTGAGCTTTTTATTTTCTTCGAGTAAGGCATTTAGATCAGGTGAATATTGTTTAGTGCCTGCTAAGGTGCCAGTCTTTGCTTTATTATTCCAATTTGAAAGAGTTTGCATTGAAATGCCAAGTTGTCTGGCTGTTTCCGATACATTGCCTTGATTGGCTTCAATCAATTTTATTGCTTCAACTTTAAATTCTGCGGTGTAAGTCTTCTGTTTCTTGCTCATGGTAAACTCCTGATGAGTGTCTATAGTTTACCAAGTTAAAACCTCCTGTTTTCTCAGCACACATCACCGCTGTAGTCAGCCTACATCAAGTCGATCTCGCTAAACGCTATGCTGACCGAATCGTCGGTCTGGCTCATGGCAAGGTTGTGTTCGATGCAATACCAGCGGCTCTGACACAAACGCATGTAACTGAACTCTATGAACAAAGCGTTTGAGTGCGATTGCTAATTGCTCGCAATAAAACTGTAACATTGAGTCGTTATGCTCACCTCATTATCTGATTTCGTAATCAAAAATAAAGATTGATTACAACAACGAGGGTCTGGCAGCAATGATTCAACTTCAAAATATTACCGTCCAGTACGGACAAATGATTGCGTTGCATCCAACTTCACTCACGTTTCAAGAGGGACAGTTTTCAGTGTTGCTCGGTGCCTCTGGTGCAGGCAAATCAACAATGCTCCGTTGTCTTAACCTGATGCAAAAACCCACTAGCGGCAATATAAACATTACAATGTTAGGTTCATTGTTGGACAAAAAAATATTGCAAGAGCATCGTCGGCGTACTGGCATGATATTCCAGCAGCATCAATTAATTGGTCGACTTTCTGTTTTGCAAAATGTGCTAATGGGTAGACTAGGTTATCACTCGACGCTTCGTACTCTTTTTCCTCTATCGAAGGAGGATCAATCTATTGGATTACACAGCCTTGACCGCGTTGGGCTACTTCACAAAGCACTCTCACGAGTGGATGAGTTAAGTGGCGGTCAGCAACAACGCGTGGGTATAGCTCGGGCATTAGCGCAGCGACCGGCACTTGTTTTGGCAGACGAGCCTGTGGCAAGCCTTGATCCAGCAACCGCCAACAAAGTCTTGGCGCTCTTACACCAGATATGCAAAGAAGACGGCATAACCGCTGTAGTCAGCCTACATCAAGTCGATCTCGCTAAACGCTATGCTGACCGAATCGTCGGTCTGGCTCATGGCAAGGTTGTGTTCGATGCAATACCAGCGGCTCTGACACAAACGCATGTAACTGAACTCTATGAACAAAAAGCGTAATTGAATTCAAACATTCCAAATATTACTCATAACCATTGTTTAACTTAAGAACTGAGGGGAAATAACCATGAAAAAGCTATTCGAAAAGCTATTCGCTGTACTGGCTCTAATATCGTTTAGCCTCTTAGGTAGTGTCACATATGCCGCACCTAATCCTGACCCCGGCACATTAAAAGTTGCTCTCTTGCCTGATGAAAATGCATCAACCGTCATTAAAAATAATAAGCCTCTAGAGATGTATCTTGAAAAAGCTCTGGGCAAAAAGATTGAGCTTATTGTTACCACTGACTATTCATCAATGATTGAAGGAATGCGGTTCGGTCGTATTGATCTTGCATATTTTGGGCCCTTGTCTTATGTATTGGCCAAACAGAAAAGTAAGATTGAACCATTTGCAGCAATGCAACAAAAAGGCACAACAACTTATCAGTCAGTGCTAATTGTGAATAAGGCGGCGGGCATCAACAACATCACAGATATCAAGAAAAAAGCCGTTGCCTGGGGTGACAAGGCCTCTACATCCAGCCACCTGATCCCCAAATCAATGCTTGCTGATAAAGGATTATTTGCCGGAAAGGATTACAAGGAGCATTTCGTAGGCGCTCACGATGCAGTGGCGATGGCAGTTCAGAATGGACACGCGCAGGCCGGTGGTCTGAGCAAGCCCATTTTCAAATCGCTCGTTCAGAGCGGCTTGATCGATCTAAACAAAGTGAAGGTCTTAGTGGAGTCAAAACCGTTTCCTCAGTACCCATGGACTATGCGCTCTAACTTAAAACCAGAGCTAAAAGTAAAAATTCGTGCTGCCTTCCTCGATTTGAAAGATCCGAACGTGTTGAAACCATTCAAGGCTGATGGATTCGGGCCTGCAACAGATAAGGATTACGATGTCGTGCGTGATTTAGGTAGTTTGCTAAAGCTAGATTTTTCCAAGTTCTAATTTTTTGAGGTCTCTACAATGAATACGAACTTCGAAGCCATATTGTCAGAGCAGCGCCAAAGCTGGAATCGAGTAGTTAGGTATGTGATATTGATTTTAGCTATTGTCGTCGGATGTTGGTATTACGTTGGTCTATTTGATGGTGAGCGTTTAGGCGAAGGCGTGCCAAGTCTTGTTAGTCTCATTGGTGAGATGTTCCCTCCCAACTTTAGTGAGTGGAGAGCATGGGTCAAGCCAGTGCTCGATACCTTAGCCATGAGTATTGCTGGAACCGCCATCGCTGTGCTTTTGTCCGTGCCCTTGGGTATTTTGGCTGCACGCAATACCAGTCCACATCCAGCGGTCTATCAGGCTGCGCGTGCTCTGTTAAATGTGTTGAGATCTGTTCCTGAGCTTATTATGGGTATAGTTTTCGTGGCAGCTGTCGGCTTTGGTGCACTGCCGGGTGTGTTGGCATTAGGCCTGCACTCAATCGGCATGATCGCTAAGTTTTTTGCGGAAGCGATTGAGCATACAGATCAAGCACCAGTTGAAGCTGCGCAGGCCGCAGGTTGCAGCCCGCTACAAGTGATATTTCATGGCATTTTTCCGCAAGTATTACCGCAAATGGCCGACACCGCGATTTATCGGTGGGAATACAATTTTCGCGCCTCAACGGTGATGGGAATGGTCGGTGCCGGCGGTATAGGTTTCGAGTTGATAGGATCGCTGCGTCTTATGCAATACCAAGAAGTATCCGCGATATTGCTGGTCATTCTTGGGATGGTGACGCTAGTTGATACATTCAGTTCATTCTTGCGTCGCAAGTTCAAGTAGCTAACCCATATAAAAAATCCGGTATACACATGAGGGTCCACATGAAACAAAAAATAGTTCTTACCCACTGGGTTCATCCTGAAATTATCGATTATTTACAATCTGTTGCGGATGTCGTTCCCAACATGACCCGCGATACTATGTCGCGCGCAGAATTGCTGGAGAGAGCAAAGGATGCTGACGCACTGATGGTATTCATGCCTGACAGTATCGATGATGATTTTCTTGCGTCCTGCCCTAAATTGAAGATTGTAAGTGCAGCACTCAAAGGCTATGACAACTTTGATGTCGATGCTTGTACCCGCCGTGGTATTTGGTTCAGCATCGTGCCGGACCTTCTGACCATCCCAACGGCGGAGCTGACAATTGGATTGCTTCTTGGCCTGACTCGCCATCTGGCCGAGGGGGATCGCCGTATCCGAACTCACGGATTTAACGGGTGGAGACCGGAACTATACGGAACGGGTTTAACAGGACGCACACTCGGAATCATCGGTATGGGTGCGGTCGGGCGAGCGATTGCGAAGCGCTTATCGAGTTTTGATATGCGGGTGCTTTATTGCGATGACATCGCCTTGAATCAAGAGCAGGAAAAGGCCTGGAATGCACGACAGGTGAGTCTCGATGAATTATTAAGTAGCAGTGACTTTGTTGTACCTATGCTGCCAATGACGCCGCAAACTTTGCACTTATTGAATGCAGAAACAATTGGCACAATGCGCACAGGAAGCTACTTGATCAATGCGTGTCGTGGTTCAGTTGTCGATGAATTAGCTGTTGCCGAAGCACTTGAATCTGGAAAATTGGCGGGTTATGCGGCAGATGTTTTCGAATTGGAAGAGTGGATCCGTGTTGATAGGCCAACAGCTATTCCGCAGGAGTTACTGACCAATACAGCGCAAACATTTTTCACCCCACATTTGGGGTCTGCGGTCGACGACGTGCGTTTCGAAATCGAGCAACTAGCAGCCAATAATATCTTACAGGCACTGACCGGCCAAAGGCCATCCGATGCTATCAATAATCCAATTTTGGAAGGCGTTAATTGATCAATCTTGAACGCGTAGTTACTTTTCTGGCTGTCGTGAATCGGGGTGGCTTTCGTGAAGCAGCCAAGCACACAGGGCTCTCACAGTCAGCTGTGACTCAGCATGTTAGGCGCCTAGAAGAGTCGCTGAGTGTCAATCTGATTGTGCGAAACAACGCAGGTAGTACGCTCACAGAGGAAGGCAAAGTGTTTTTGCCTTATGCGGAAAACCTAGTGCGCACCGGATCCAGAGCGTGCGCATTATTCGACACAAATCGTCTTGTAATAGGCGCGAGCTCGAATATCGGCATCTATGTATTGCCACCGCACTTGAGGCGGTTCAAGGAAACAGCAACTTGCAATTTTGATGTAGTCATTGGCGATAATCTTACCATTGTGAAAAAACTGGAAAACTTTGAAGTCGATGTGGCCATTATGGAATGGTGGGATCAACGAGAGGGATTTGATGCATGCGTTTGGCGAAGTGAAGCACTAGCTGTGATTGTGCCGGTGGAGCATCCGTGGGCCAAATTGGCGAGTATTCCATTAGATTGGCTGAAGGGAGAGAAATTGCTGGGGGGAGAAACAAGTAGCGGCACAGGGCGTCTGTTACAGCATTTTTTCGGAAGCGTGGCAGATTCTATTGGTGTATCTATGCAGCTTGGAAGCACAGAGGCGGTTAAACGGGCAGTACAGGCAGGCTTGGGTATTTCATTGGTGATCTCTTCGTCTGTGGTCGATGAGTGCGAGAGTGGTCGACTAAGAAGCGTTAAAATTGAAGGGATCACCCCCTACAAAAATCTTTACGTTATTTGTCGTGGCAATATGCTTGAAAATACACCATCGGCACATTTCAAAAAATTTCTACTTCAGTAGATGGATGGTATGTTGTTTATGCCAACAGTTAGAAAGTGTGAAGTTTGCCGTGACATATCATGATATTAGATTAAACCGTTCTGGAGTGTAGGGCACCAGAACGGCTTTTTATTGATTACTCACGTTCCACGCTTATTTACCAACCAATGTTCCAAGGTTTTATGTAGTCTCATTAACCCTAAAGCAGAAAAAATGTCCCGATAAAACAAGCATAGATGTCCAAGTATTATTGATTTTGCAAAACCCATAAAGTTTTAATTTTCTAAAATTAATATGAGACTTGATAAAAAACCGCCAATAATGGCGGTTTTTTATCAATAACAAGTTATGTATCGCTCAATAACATTCTATGTGTCGTAAATGACAACTTATGTGTCGTGTAATGGAGGCAAGATATTTTTTATTAGAACATTAAAAAACATAACAATAGGGTATACCCTATTGTTATGTTTTTATCCCTTGAATTTTATATAACAATAGGGTTGAAAGAATCTTTTGTTATATGTATAACAATAGGGTCTAAATTATTTTGTTATACCAAGCATGAAGCATCTAGCTGATAATCTCACAATTGATATTGAAGAACAGATAAAAAGTACGCCAGCCACTCAAACACTTGGCTATATTCGGGTATCTACAAAAGAACAAAATACAGCCCGCCAATTAGCTAATATCCAATGTGATGAAATTTTCATAGATAAGATTTCTGGTGCAGAATCGGACCGACCTCAATTAGAAGAACTCAAACGCCATGCCCGCAGAGGTGACACAGTGGTGGTTCATTCCCTAGATCGGCTATCAAGAGATTTAAATCATTTACTTGAATTGGTCGATTTCTTTAAAAAAAAGCAGGTTAATTTGCACTTTATTACTGAGAATATAAAATTCTATCCCGCTAGTAATAATCCAATGGATATTTTGACCTTTCATATCTTTGGTGGGATTGCTCAATATCAACGTGCAAATATCAGAAATGCTCAACAAGAGGGTATTGAGAGGGCTAAGGAAAATGGAGTTTATAAAGGTAGAAAGCCTGCTATCAGGGATGAAAAATTAGAAAATCTAAAAGAAGCCTTAAAGAATAAAGCTGCTGATTACAGTTACACTCAAATAGCTAAAGACTTCGGTATTACTTATATGAGCTTATGCCGTTATAGAAAAAGGTTTGCTGAAGAAACTGATAATTAAAGCTAATATACTGAAGGTTATGAAGTATCACTTAGGTAAATAATGAAAAATCTCCTTTATATAATGGCACTCTTAGTTAGTTGTAATACTTATGCAGAATGCCTATTAGAGACAAATCAAGATGAAGAACTAAGTATTGAGTTACAAAAAAAAGGATGGAACTTTGAAAAATACGATGAATTATGTCAAAAATTAAAAGCCGCTAATGCTGGTATACAAATTTCTCAAGTGGGCATGATTACTCAATATCAAACAACAGTATCAACTTCGATATTTCTATACCCACTAGAACTTCAGAAAAAATATAATCAGAGATTCTTATCAGAGAGAGGATTTTATGCAATAGCTAGTAATCCAATAACAACAACTGAAATGCAAAAAGGATTAAAGCATATCAATGCAAACTACGCATTGAACAGCCTAATAACAGATGGGGGGGTTGCCTGAAATGCTAAACAACATAGATAAAATCAGAAAAGTACTAAAACCCTAATTACTGATCTTCTTTAGAACCAAAGAAAAACCAACTTCAAGTTGGTTTTTCTTTTTTAATCATCAGTGGCGACCTTAACACCATATCCAATTAAACCTGCAAGGCTAGCATAGGCTATTTTGGCATAAATCGAACCCCACCAGACCGTAATTTTACTGGCACCAAATTCCCGAACCGTTTGCCCCATAAAATTAGTGGTTTCATAGAAATTTTTAGCAGAATAACCTAACGCAATATGATCAAGGACAGGGAATAAACTAAAAGCTAAACCTACTGCTGCTGCGGGGAAAGTAAACTCTCTTGGTAGACCGAATTTTCCAGCAATAAATACAAGCGATACCACGATAATTAATCTGATGATAGTCCATAGCATCACTGTGAAAGGCAAGTTAAAGATGCCTGCTCCCTGCCACGCAAGACCGCAGACAACTAACACGATAAAGCCTACAACTATCAGGAATAATACAAATTTATCATGATCATCTTTACTCATTAAAAAGTCCTTTATGGTTTGTTATTTTCACTTACTTATGCCAGGTGACGTTAGATTCTAGGTGTATTTCTAGGGGTAGTATTAAGATTGCTTTGCAGCTTCATCTTGTGATTAGGAGCATTCAAATTTTCTTCCGGTGCAGTAATCTTTTGCTTCAATAACTGCTCACGGTACTCGCTATAAACTTCAGTTTTATTGCGGGCAGTAAAACGGTGTGCGCTCTGATCTTTAAACTCTGTGAAGTACCGATCTGAATACTTAACAGAAAGTTTTTCAAATGGAATCTCATATTCCATATCATTGATTCGAGCTTTAATCATTGGTTTATCTTTCACCTTGTAGGCATCAAGAACCTTTAATTCTGTTCCCTTCTCAAAGGTTTCTTTCTTAAAGAATCCAGTCTTGATCTGTAACCCTTCCTCAAGTTTGAGAAGCTCACCTTTTGCAATTTTCATACCTCTAATGCTACCGATCTCATCACCTAAAATAGATTTAGATTTAAGATTCGCACGAACCTCGGTAACAATTTCTTCCTTCGTGAATGTACGATTCGCTGAAGTTAAAGCATGTATCTTCGAGTTAATTCCGTATATCTCCCGCTTATCTTCAATATGGTGGCGGTGATCTTGAAGATATGCTTTGATTAATTTTTCTTGTTTGTCTACTAAAGTGAAGTCTGTAGAAAATTCTTTCTTTTCTGATCGTCCTAGAACTTTTTTGAAGTTTTCAAAAGGTGTAACTTCTTTTTCAACAGGATTGTAATTCTGATCGTATGAGATTTTCCCATCTGGACGTTTAACGAATTCTTTTTCATTCGTGGTAAACGACATAGCAGAATAATTAATTTCGACATTATATTTATGTCGGGTCAAAGCAACATAAGTTAAATTAGCATTCATGTTCTCACTCGCCACAATATAGGCATTATCAACAGTCATACCTTGTGATGAGTGAATAGTATTTGCATAACCATATTTAAATTTGTTGTATTCATTTAAATCTACTTTAATGATCTCATTATTTTTATCTGACTGAACCATCATAAATTTAATGTTATTAAGATTATCTTTATCAAAACCGATTACTTTTGCTGTTTCACCATTACTAACTTTTAATTTTGAATCATTCTGCTTAAATACAATTTTTTCTCCGACAGTAATTTCAATATCACCGAAAGCAGTTTTAACATGATTACCAGTAGCAGAAAGTTGACCATTTTTAATTAATACATTTCTTGCCATGCGGTTTAATTCATTCACATCATTATTTGAATGAGCAAGCATTAACTTATTTTTGCTAGAATCTTCACTCCAAGATTTAATAGTTTTGGCTAGTGCTAGATCGTGAGATTCATATTCATTAACAGCATTAATGGTCTTATAAATATCTAATGCTTTGTCAACTTCATGCTTAGATAACAACTTAGATGCTTCAATCATTTTCTCTGATTCCTTCGCATATTTTTGTCGTTGTATATCTTCTAATGAAGCAATATTTTTCTTATCAAGGTTATCTTGAATATGAGCAAATGCAGAACCAGCACTAACAGCACTTAACTGATAACTATCACCAACAAGTTTTATTTGAGCATCATGCTTCTCTACGATCATGAGAAGTTTTTGCATGTCTCTTGAGCCGACCATCCCCGCTTCATCTAAGATCAAGACAGTCTTATTATTGATCTCAAAGTTACCACTTTCATATCGGGCAAGGAATGAAGCAATTGTACTGCTTGGAATATTACAATCGTCAGAAATAGCTCTAGCTGTAATTGCCTGCAAAGCAATACCATGAACTTTATAATCTGAAGTTTTGAAGGCTTCAGCAACAGCACTAAGAACATAAGACTTACCAGTACCAGCCGAACCATTTAGCAATGAGATTCGATCAGTAGAAGTCAAAGTATAATAGGCTGCTTCTTGCTCTCTATTGAATGTTCTTTTATCAGCAATTTTTACAGCATTTAAAGTGAATTTTTCAGTTAAATTAAATGGCTTCTGTACTCGACTTTGCTCATTGGCATTGTAGATAAATGCAGTAATAGAATCTTCAATTCCGACCAATTCTTTTGATGAGAATACAACCTTATCTTTCCCAAACAACATTGCCATATCAGGACAAGTCATTACAGCTTCATAGGCTTTAAGATATTGTTCTTGACTGTCAGTATGAGCCATAACAAAGCGCTCAAGATCACGGGCAGTAAATACAGACTGATTAGAAGTTAAAGCTCTAATAACTTCCGAAGGACGCTCAATAATAATTTCGCCATTTTGATGACGTATATTTTTTATATTTTCATTAATGAAATATTTATGATTACTAACATAATCAGCCCTGAAGTTTTGACTGGATAATTCAAGCCCCTGAGCCTTATAACTTCTATGATCTATACGAGCATCAAGACCTAAATTTTCGCAAAAATCGTTTACATGGTTAGCCCATGATAAGCGTATATCTGCCACAAAAACTTTAGATGAAAAATAGCGGTCTTTACCTGCCCCGCCCTTTTCAGGATTAGTCGGATTGTAGCGTTTAAAGTGTTGTACTTCGTCACGATCAATACCATCTAATTTTCTTTCACTAAACATCAAATGAATATGAGGGTTTTGTTCACCATCACTTGCTAATGGGCTATGAATTGCATAGAAATATGTGAAGTTTTTACCTAGAGTCTTATCTACAAATTCCTGTACTAATTCTTCACGTTGTTCTTTATTCAATTCTCTAGGCAATGAAATTTCTAATTCAGTATAAATACGTCCATTAATGCGTTCGTTCTTATCTGCTGACTTCCAAAAGTGAGCAGCATCTTTAGCCCAATTTGGTAAATTTCCTGATTTTATATTTTCTAAATCTTCTCTTTTGTATTTACCTTCACGATTTATATAAGCGTAATGGCTTGCCCCTCGACTTCCCGAAGAACCGTATTGCCTACCTGATTTAACTGATAAATGATAAATCGCCATAATTCGCCTATTTTGAATCTGCTTTTTTTGTTTCTCGGAGAGAAACGCGGAAGCGTGCATTCCAACTGCTGTTGTCATGATAACTTCAATATATATTCGCTACAAGGTGATAACCCTTAGTTCAGAAACCCCAAATCTAAGGGTCTATAAGGGACATGATTAATAAGGATTTTTTTAAGCTAGAAACTGTAATTTTTTGTTATTAGGTAGACATTAGGATATTTTTTTAAACTAAAGGACTGAAAGCCAATTTTAAGATTTTAAAAATCCTATGAAAAATGATCACCTGGCTAAATAGTTTTTCAATTCAAGTCATACTCAGAATAAATATTTCTTTAATTGGAAAAGTCAGAAATTAATAATTTAATATGATTTTTGTTGTTTAGTGCTGTAATAGATTTCCTCTATTTTTAGTTATGCTATGATTTAAAAATATTGACAATGAGGAAGTGGCAATGGCTATCGAAAATCTAAAATTTACTGAAGATCAAAAAAAGTTTGTAACTGATGAAATCTCTCGTTTGAAGGGATTAGAGAATAGAAACCAAACTGAAGATTTAATTTTGTCACTTGTTAAAAGTATTGAATCAGGCTCACCAACAAAGCAGCAAATTAGTTCATTTGAACGTGTAATGAAAAATGAATTTAAAAAACATAAAGCGCGTTTAGAATTAGAAAAAATCAAGGAAGATGAAAAAAAACTTTTAGCTAGTTTGAAAAAAGATGCTCAAGCTGCTCAAGTTAAAGATCGCAAAAAACGTGAACATAAATTAATTTCAATTGGTGCGCTTTTTGAAATGGTAGATTTCCCAACTGAAGATAAAGGAATTATTACTGGTGTTCTTTTAAAGGCTCTTGAATCATATAAATCCAATCCCCAACATTTTGACAGTTTAAAAATTGCTGGTGACAAATTTATTGCTGATCGGGAACAATCAAAAAAATCTAAATCAACTCTAGTTGATAATTCAGGCTCTACAAATTAAAGAATATTCAAACTGGTAAAAATATAATTTAATTTTTTCCAGTCGCAACCCTGCGGGATTGCTTTGTTAATCCCGCTTATAGGTTACATGGAAGTAGTTTCGGGTCTGCGGTCAGCTAGACAAAATCACAGATTTTGTCTGCTTCGCTTGCCCATTCAACGGTAATCAGAGAAGGGAGGATTTTTCAGATTTTTTCAGTTCGCAAAGTAGACACTTTGCTCTGCCCTATCGTTTAGGATTCAATATCTTTTTTTGAAAATTCAAAATAAATTAAATCTTTTTTACCTAGCTCAACCATTATTGAATTATAAAAATTGACAGGTAAATTTATAAATTCGTGATGCTCCGACCATAGTGCTTGTTCACCTTTGAATAGATATTTATATCTTGGATTACCAAGTTCTATACGCTCTTTTTCTTTTGCAATTACTTCCGATCTGATTGCATTAAGCATATCTAAAATTTGAATTGCTTTAGGGTCAATTTGATATTCCCTAGAGCTTTTCCCATTAATCCAAAGTTGAGCATCACGGCTATTGTACTTAGTTTCTTCCGTGTGGACTACCTTGTAAAATTCAATTATTTGCTCTGGGCTATATAAACCATTTCTGAAGCATTCAATTTTGAATTGAGCATTATTCATTTTTTCAGTTCCTTAATATTCATTATATGATACGCAATGAACCGCATTTTTTTGAAGCATTAGAAATCTAAACATCAAAAAAATGCGGGTGACTATTACCCCTATTTATTTTCAAATAAGAGCCTTAAATATAATTGCCAATCTTTATATATTAATTTTGAATGCTTCATATTTTCCTCTGTAGTGAATTGACCCCCTTCAGGGGGTCAACTGTTTTATGCGTATGATGATGTATAGCAGCGTTTATAAACTTTTGTACCTGTCGGCAATAATTCAAAATCTAATACTGTTGCATTTGCAGACTGATGAATCACGATATAGTTATCCATGATCTTTTTTTTCATTGGCTCTTTGCTGGTAAATTCATTCGGTAAAGGCACAACATAACCTTGCATTGAACCTGTTGCATCATAAGCCTGTTTAAGTTCACGGATGACACAATATGCCCCGCTTTTCTCAATAACTTGATAGAAGTCTACATTTGTTTGCTCATATCCCCATGAGGTATATAAGATCGTCCCGATCTCTAACTGATCACGGAATTTTTTAATTCGGGCTTTTTGTTCTTCCTTGTTCTTGATGGCGTTTTGATGGCTCAAGTTGTCTGATTGAATATTTTGAGAAACAGCTTCTTTCATACGTTCAACTGTTTTAAATCTAGTGTAGATAAAAGGCTTTTTAGATTTTCCCTTATATGCAATCACTACCTTTTCAACGAGTGAAATATAATAAACAGTTCCAGTCAGTTTATTAGTAATAATCTGACTACCTACATAGTAAAAACGACCTGCATCTGTGTAGTTGAAAATTGCCATGTGCTTGTATCCTTTTTTGCTAGATCGCCAATCGACCTAATAAAATTATTATACCTATATTGATTTGTGAGTACAAAACAAATTAGGTAATTAAATGTAACTAAGCAGGCATTAAAAAAGTCCCTTGCGGGACTTATTCAAAATTCATCTTCATCTGCATTTTGATATTGAAAGTAATACTCAATGATCTTTTGAAAAATACTAAGGGCTTCAAAGTATGCCGTTTCAGCTTTACCGTGTTCACTGGTAAAGTAAAACTCATAAGGTGCTTTATTAATAAAAATAGTGATGATATTAGCTGTACCTATGTCGCAATTTCCAAATGATACATAAAACGATTTTTTATTACTGATCAGATATGCCCCGCTTCGGTATGGGCTTGAGAATGTAGCAAAAGGCACAGTTTCCAGTAGGTCACGGATAATCAGTTTAGTTTCAAGATGCGAAAATTTAGTATTCATCTATTTGCTTCCTTTTTTGTTAGATCGCCAATCGACCTAATAAAATTATTATACTTATATTGATTTGTGAGCACAAAACAAATTAGGTGATTAAATGTAACTTTTCCGACTTGGTTTAAATGCTCCTGATTTCTCGCCTATAGGCTTTATTTCTGTGGGTTGGTCATATTGCTGGATTCTGGTCTAAGAAGGGTGATAGGCATTAAAAAAGCCCCTTGCGGGGCTTCTTTTAGTCAATCATCAAATAGATAGCATTTGTATTTAAAATCCCTCTGTTTTTGTCCATCAGTTGTTTGATGTAGTCACTAAAGAAAACGGCTCTGCGGTTGATAGCTGGTTTAGATTCATAGGTTGCCATTGCCAGGTGCGAAAGTGCATACAAATTAGCAATCATTGAAAATTCTGTTGCTGTCACTTCATACGTGCTGCCCCATCCATTTTCTAAAACAAAACTTTCATCAGTCTGTAGCTCAAAAAATCCGTTTTCAGTTTTCCAGAATCCGCCATTGTATGAATCTGAAAGATTACTAGCTGACTGGTAAAGCGCAGATTCCCAATAAAACACCATCAGCCCCATAGGTACAGTAAAACGTGGCTCATCTGCATCTTGCATGGTTTGAAATCCCTTTAAGTCAATTGCATTAAAACTGTCATAGCTTGCTGCTTGGATTTCATCGGCATTTAATAAAACTAAATCGGTCATTTTCTTAATTCCTATTTTTATCAGATCGCCAATCGACCTGATAAAATAATTATACTCATATTGATTTGTGTGTACAAAACAAATTAGGTAATTAAATGTAACTGATTTTTGTGTCTTGGTTGGTCTGTGCTAGGCATTAAAAAAGCCCCTTGCGGGGCTTTTATTATCTCTTTGCTACTTCATCCAGAATCTCATAGATTCGCTTTAAATAGTCTTTGGCTTGATATATAGCATCGTCCATATCTTCATGCCGTGTAGCTTCTAAAAACAACTCTGTGCGTCCTTTAAAAAAGATAGTGATTGCTTTGTGCTGACCTAGAACAATGAAAATTTCAGCTTTACTTTTCTTTAAATAGATACCTTGCATCACCTTTGTAGCATTCCGTTTTGACAACAAAACATTTTCTACAAGGTTTAAAACTGTTTTTGGGCTTACTTGGGTTTTCATTTATAAGTACCTGTTTTATTGTTAGATCGCCAATCGACCTAATAAAATTATTATACTTATATTGATTTGTGTGTACAAAACAAATTAGGTAATAAAATGTAAATGATCAGGAATTAAAAAAGCCCCTTGCGGGGCTTCTGTTAGTTCATGATAAATTCGTGGGCTTTTTGGGCTTGGGCTGCTGCCGTGAAAATTGCCTTAGTGTCATTTTTCAGGACTTGTAACCATGATTTTAAATAGCAGGCATGGTTTTCAATTGTATGCTTCACAATGCCTGTTTTCGCACAAGTGAAGGCACTTGATAGCTCTGCAATTAGTTCTTCCATAGCGTAAGACTGTGAGCCAAAACGCCCGCTTAAATTACGGTCTAAACGGCTTTTATTTCCTGTCCAATGGCTTGCTTCATGGAATAGAACAGAATAGAAATATTCAGCTTTTGTAAATTGCTCTTTAGCTGGCAAAACAATTTTATCCACGCTTGGCACGTAGTACGCTGAATCACTCGAACCGATCTGAATAGCTGCGCCTTTCTTCTCAATAAGGTTATTCAAGATAATTTCACCGGCTTCAATTTTAGAAAATTCATTTTCTAGGCTGGTTTCATTGTTTGAAATAGTGACGTTTTCAAGCTGTGCAACATTGAACAAGTAGAAGGGTTTAGCAATCGCAAAACGCTCTTTTTCTACTTCGCCACTTTCAGGGTTTACAGTGTCTTTTTCAATCGGCTTATAGAATACGCATACTGTTGATTTCTCGCCTTTGCGAACCTTCAGATTGTTTGCTTTAGCTTGGTTGAATGTAAGCCATTCATTATGCTGGTAGCCGAATTTCTGCATAGCTGCTGCCAGAATCAGAATATTAATGCCGTTATAGAAGTCGCCTGTTACATGGTTTTTCGGTGCAAATAGATCAGTGCTTCCGATCTTTGACCATAGCTCTTGTGAGCTGGTTGCAGTTTCCATCAGTTCAATGATTTGGTTTGTAACTTGTTCATATAGATTCATTTTTTAACTTCCTTTCTTATTAGATCGCCAATCGACCTAATAAAATAATTATACTCATATTGATTTGTGAGTACAAAACAAATTAGGTAAAGAAATGTAAATGAATCATAGCGGGTATATACAGAGCAAAGTGTCCACTTTGCGAACTATGGAAAGTGCAAAACCTTCCCTCCCTGATTACCGTTGAAGGGGCAAGCGAAGCAGCCAAAATCTGTGATTTTGGCTAGCTGACCGCAGACCCTCAACTGCTTCCTTTTGCTTATAAGCGGGAATAGCCGAGCAATCCCGCAGGGTTGCGACAGTAGGGCAGGGGGGTTAATTATTTATAGGATTGAGTGGCAAAATATGACATTGACCATGCAGCTGTGGCCAGTACCGGATCTTCATCTTGAACTTCATAAGTTATTGTTTTTCTTATAAGTGAAAAAATAGGGGGATACCCCCCTATTGGCATAATGTGTCAGTTATAGTCCCACTTGCTAGGCACTGATCTGAAGCGTTGGGATTTATCAAAACCCATTTTTCTATTTACTGAAGATTTCCAACTATTAACTGCTCCCCGACTAAACTGAAATAGAGAGGGTTAAACTTTGGCACACGGTATCTTGTCCCTTTCTTAGCTCCCTTTATACAGCTTAAGACTTCATCTGCAATCTGCTCATTGTCACATTCCAGAATGGCAGTAAAGTCGTCAATTTTTGCATGTATCTTAGACTTACTTTTTTCTAGGACACCACAAGAATTGACCAATATATAAAAGTAATGAAGGTGGGAAATATCAACTGTGTATTTAACGTTGCTGTTTTGCTCGTAATCTTCGACAACAGGAAAACCAAAATCTAGCTGCATGATGCTTACCTCTTATTAGATCGCCAATCGACCTAAAAGAAATTATACCTATATTATTTTGTGAGTACAAAATAATATAGGTATATAAATGTAATGCAGTAATTACTTATTAAAGTCCGTTAATGTATGAAGGGCTGTAAATATTCTTTTTGCTGTTTCAGGTCTTACGCTGTCCTTATCTCTTAGAATATTTCCAATCCATATAGCGAATGCAGCATAATCTTTATTGCCAGCAAGATCGCTTAATTCGTGTTGTTTTGAAAGTTTATTAGAATAGATTTCAACCTGTTTATCACTGATCTTACAGAATAGTTCCTCAACCTTTTTCTTTTGGGTAGTAGTCTTTTTACTAGCTGCTTCCCCTTTAATCTTAAACTTGAACTCAAAGCCCGATACTACCCTTCCTGTTTTATGTTGGTCATACTTAACCGTAATATCTGTTTCCTTGTTGATCTGTTCAATCGCAGGCTCTAAAACTCTTTTCTTAAAGTCGCTCATCGTTTTATATTCAGTATCTTGAACGCCTATTTTTTGACGAAAATCACTGATTTCAAGAATGGGCGTTTTCCCTAAACTGCGCCAAGCAATCAATAATTCATAAAGTCGAATTGCATACTTACTGGTAAGTTGTGCAACTTGCTTTAACTGATAACTTGTAAAATGTCTTTCCAGTCTAGTGACTAATGGCACTACCGCAGGAGAGAAAATAATCTCTAAGATTGCCAGGTGAGGTATATAAGAAATTTGCGAAATCCAACGTGATTTAACGACAATTTCTTTGCCGTTATCTAATTGTTCTTTAAAAGTAAATTTTCTTTCAAATAAATTATTCACTGCATTTTTTAAGGCATCGTATGAAGCTTCTTTACTAACATTAAATCGCTCTGCATAGTCACTAGCATGAATCTTTAATCTACTTTCAGGGGTTATTCCTTGTCCTGTTTCTCTTGCCGTAATGATTGATAAAAGAATTAGTCGTTGTTCTGTGACTTCTAGGTTATAACTTGCATTAATTAAAACATTATCCTTAACCACTAGATCATTTGACATTATGAAATTCACTTATTATTAAAAGACAACTATAGTTTATGTCATTAAAAGGACATAATCAATAGGTGTCATCATAAAACAAAGTAATAGTCTTTTAATAGCAAAGAGATTGTCTTTGAATAACAAAGAAACTGTCTTTTAATAGCAAAGTAATTGTCATTAAATAAGTTCTGTAACCCTTGTATGTAAAGGCTTTCAGCGTTTCTAAAAACATTTAAAAGTATTTATAAACCTTAAAAACCCAATTCTTATTTTTTAAGTAAATTTTATTTTATTTTACGTGTATCAAATATGAGTTAGGAATTAATATTTTTTTTAATATACTGTAATGAAAAAGCTTTAGACAAAATAATGAGATAAACAATGAAATTTTTATTAAAAGCAGCTTTCCCCCTGTAGACTTTTTTAGAGTGTGAGAAGGGAAAACCATACGGTTTTCCTAAAAGTCGTAAATAAAGAAAAATAGAGCATTTTATGGGTAGTGATTGCACTGAAGGTCATACAAAACATTCTACTTAATTTGGCTCGAAAACTTCCGCATGTTTTGGCAATGCTTCAGCATTGGTAAAGCTAAGGAAGTTTTCGAGCAGTCAACCGATTGACAGTATTGGCTATCATGGTTTTATTAGCAGAGGGCGACAGAGCGGGGGACACAATATATTGTATTAAGGGGTAAAAGGAACTCCGCTATATATTGTGTTTTAGTGCTTTGAGAACATGCTTGAAATACTGGCATAAGTGATGCCTAAAAAAAGTAATATGCCTTTAAGTCGAAGTAAGATCAGGCAGAAAATAGCCATACTGATAAAAAAGAATTTGGTCCCTGTTAGCTGCGGGAAAAAATAGATAATGATTGCAGGCATTAGCAAGGCTATGACCAGCAGACTTCTAAACACTATTTTGAACATTTTAGCCCCTTTAAATAGCAGAAAGCCCCTTATTTTCGGGGCGATATATCTAACACTTTAAAGATATTGGACAAGTAGGGTCGTTTATTTTGTGTTGCCAGTTCGTTTACTGCATATTCAATAGCGACCTGATCAACTTGCGTCAGTAAATATTCATAATTCTTCTGATCAACGTCATTGTTAATAATAACGCTGGCTGCTCGTTCCTGTTCCATATCATCACCTATTTGAGTAGGTTCTCACTGATCAACCAAGCTGATAGAGCATTTCTAAGCTGGTCACTTCGATTGATACCATAGTTCGCTTTGAAGTTATCAATCTTAATATCAAGCAAGTAATTGATCGTATAGATCAGTTTCTTTGAATTGCCCTTGCTAAGTTCTTCGCTGTATTCAGTTTCAGGATGATTTAAATAAAACTCTAATGCAGTTCGGGCAATGTCTGCCAGTACCATTTTTCGCTTATCAGCTACTTTCACGATTTTTTTATACAGGTCGGGATTGATTGCGATTTTCTGAATCTTGTCATGATTCATTGAATTAACAACGTGTGACTTCTCATTTGCCAGATGAGCATTGCTAGTAGCAGTAGCAATGCTTTTAGGTGCTCTCATTAAATGGCTTCCTCTTGCTGCACAATGTTTTCACGGCTAAGGATTTCATCAATTAACGCATTCACTTCAATGATCGCCTTCTTGTCCATTCGCCCGCTATCATCTTTGTATTCAAAGACTGTTAAACCTTCACCCAAGCTGCGGGAATATGCAGTTCTTAGCTCAACAACTGTATCGAAGATCGGCAACGGATAAGTTTCAGCTAACCAGTCTTTTACTTCAGTAAAAATCTTAGTGTTCTTCTTCACGCCACTAAGTAAGAAGTAAGCAGAAAAATCACGGTAGCTTTGAATCTCATTAATGGATGCGATAGTCGCTTTAGTAGCCCACGCATCAAGTGGAGAGGTAGTATTAGGTACAATGGCAATATCGCAAGCAACTAAGGCTAATCGGGTTAATTCTGATTGTCTGCCTGCACCATCAATAATGACAAAATCATATTTGGTTTTCAGTTTGGCAACTTCTTTAGCCAAGTTGGTTTTAGGCACACCGATCACAGTCATATTTAAATCAATATCAGCTTCGTCACGTACTGTAGCCCATTCAAGTGAAGATGCCTGCGGGTCACCATCAACTAACAGAACATCATAACCACGCAGCGACAGACCAAATGCTAAATTAATTGAGGTTGTGGTTTTAGCAACACCCCCTTTCTGATTAGCCAGGGCGATTACTTTCGATAATTTTTCTGTTTTAGTATTCATTTAATAATCCTTGTTATTCAATTATTCAGGTTGGTTAGTTTCTTTTGTAGCTGGTCGTCTGCTTTCAGGAAGTATGCCGTTATCAACCATTGTGCTGATCAGATAATCCGTAAGAGAAAGATTATTGTCTTTGCAGTACTTAATGAGTTTCTGCTTATCTTCAAAATTAATTCGAGCTTGGAAACGATCTTCTTTTACAACTTCTTTGACTGAGTTCTTATTGCCGATCATTGTTGATCGAGTAAGACCTTTGGTACTTCTTCTGATAGTAGTCATAGTAATTAATCCTTACTTATTTATGCCTATATTATATTGTACTCACAAATCAATCAAGGTTAATTTTAGATTAAATTGTTATTCTCAATAATCAATATCTATCTTTATATATTTATATACATATTAAAACCTTAACTATTGTTCTCATCCACTCCATCACCACTCACACCGCAGACGCTTCGCTTACTGCGGGTGGTGGGGAGGAGCGGATTTCGGCAATATTCACCCTAGATAGCCTAAGCAAAAATGCTTAAAAAGCTATCTTGAATATTGCCATGAAGCTCTGCGGTCTGGAGCCGGTATCGCTTTCAATCGGCACTGTATGGCTTGCAAGTCCATTTACAGCAAGTGAGTATTTAGAGTCTTGCAACTCCCCTGACACACGCATTAGCTCACTCATCTATACTGATAACTCGGCGAGGGGTTTCCCAACATACCACTTCTATCAAGCTATAGACGTATTCCCTGCGACCCCACAATTATTGTGTCTTTCATCAGTATGCGGGCGTATTACAATGGCAAAATGTAATACTCATGCGATGGTGATACTGCCGTCACTTAGTCCTCCTGCTACACCATCCGCCTGTAAAACTCTATGCCATTGATAACCCATTTAAGGCAATGCACTTACAAACATAAAGTTTTATAAATCACAGAAGTAGGCGAAACTCGGCAAATAAACAAATGCGCTTATTTGATACACGAATAGACATTAAAGTAACGAAGTTTTTTCAGAGTACGGCTTGCAAAAACTTCTATTTATGCAACAATAGAGTTCAGGTACAAGCCTTATGGTGAAATCGTAGTGGTCGCCAAACCCTTCGATCTTCGTTAGATGATGTTAACGGCATCAAATAACTGTGTACCCCGAATATAGAATAAAGCCCTGATAGTTACAAGACTATCGGGGCTTTTTCTTTTTCCAAAAGTTTTATATTAATGCCTGATTAATAAGAATAATTTAACGTTTGTTATTGAATTTCATAGAGTTATAACTCTAAATTTTATTGATTTTTACTTTAATTTTTTGAGTAAAAAATAACTTTCTATCTAATTGATTTATCTCTCACTATCTTTTTATGTCCTAAAACTGCACTACATAAGGCTTCTGGTCAGCGGACCAGCCAAAGTCTTAAATCATCATTTCAATAAAAAGTTTCTAATTCACATAATTAGTACAACAAAAAGTAAACATAACATCATGTTTTTAATATCAAAATACTGCCCAAGTTAAGTTTTGTTTACTAATTGAAACACTTGAAACATTAAGTTTTAAGTAAACTTGCACTATTTTTAAGCTTATAGAGTTATACTGTTATAACTCTGTTGAGAAAAGGGTAGAAGCCATGAAAAAAATGATCATTACAACCATCTGTATATTGAGCATTACATCCTTAACCGCTTGTGCAACTAAGACTGGCTCTCAAAAAGGATTAAAAAAATCTCCATGTGCTTGTGTATTCCAGTCATTACCAAGTGCAGACCTTCACAAAAGTATTGACGCTATCAACCCACTTAACGAAGGAAGCCCAGCATGAAAAAGTTTGCACTTCCTTTGATCGCTTCAGCGTTTCTTATGGCTTGTTCTGACGAACCTAAACAGCCTGAAGTGAACGGAAATGATTACGTTGGGTCATGGGTGAATCCTGTCGGTCAACAATCTCAAAACCCCAATGACGTAATTATTAATGACCGTGTAATCATTGCGCCAAGTGACCTAGAAGGCGTTTTTAAAGTTTCGATACTGGCTAAAGGTGTTTTCACTGACATGGAATTTAAGCCTGAAAACGGCTTGTTATGTGCTGCGAATGATGCCTGCTTTCAGTTAGTTGATGGAAAGCTGAAGCTCGGTAGTGAAGCGGGTATTTTGACCTATGAGCGAGAACAATATGAAAATCAGTAAAACCATTGTCGCACCTTCACTGCTGCTTTCCCTTAGCTTGGCTATGACAGGGTGCTTTACTTCTAAGCCCGATATTTCAGGCGTATGGATTCCTGAACACACGCCTAAATCAACTTTTTTCTATGATTACTATGTGATCTCTGAAGCTGATAAGCAGGGCAATTTTGCAGTTAAGAAATTCAGCTATCAGATTCAAAACATGAACGCTTTTAATCCTGCAAAACTTCCTAAACTAACAGGAGAATCGGCAGGGGTCTTAACTTTCACAAAAGATGATACTTACTGCTCTGAAGGCTCTTTAACGACTTGTTTTATTTACTCTGAAGGTACGCTACGTAAATCAGATTCATCAAAAGTATTCATATTGTCTAATAAGAATCCTCCCGAAATTCCAGTGATCCGCTAAGGGAGAAGGCACTATGAAAAAGATCATTTATGTTTTCTTTCTCTTGTTTAGCTTCATAAGTCTTGGTTCTGCTTATGCTGAAGATTACTACACTAATCCTCAAGACTTAGGGCAGGGGACAGAAACAGTCAACAATGCCGATGCTGGTACTGGTGCTGGCAATAACAATATTGCTGATTCAATGTCCCAGGTGACGCAAAACGGAATGCAAGAGCTTGATTCAGTCGTTGATAGCTTAATCACAGATGTAGATAAAAATATTAAAGACAATATTCAAGGCTACTACCAAAAAGTAACTGCTCCAATTATTCCAGTCTTTGCAGGCTTTATTGTCATTTGGCTGACCTTTCAAGGCATGAAAATGATGCTGGGTATGCCTGTTGAGATTCAGCAAGTTATTGCGACTTTCGTGCTTATGCTGCTGATCTGGACAATCGTTTTTTCATGGGATGCCTTCTTTCCTTATGTAGCTGAAGTTTTCCTAGATGATGTGCCGAACCTGATCACTGAAATGACAGGCACCGATTCCAAAACCACACTTCAATCATTTGTTTCTATTATTTTTGAAGCTATCGCACTGGCTTTTAACAACATTGACACAGGCATCACCAACGTTGTGAGTGGCTTTTTCTTCGTCCTGATTTACTCCTTTATCTTCGGGCTGGCTTGTCTAGCTTGTGCTTTGTTCTTCTTGATTTGGTTCATTTGCAAAGTAATCATCGGGATTTTAATTGCTGTTGCTCCTATTTTTCTTGCTGCTGCAATGTTCCCAGCTACTCGTAGTTATGTGCCCAACTGGCTTCAAGCAGTATTAACTCCAAACGTGGTTTTACTACTACTGATCGTAAGCTGCGACCTAGTTTTAACTTCAGTAGTGAAGGGTATCCAGACCTTAAATGATAACGGCAGCACCTTCACAGGGGCTTTTGTCATGGTCATTGTTCTGC
>NZ_DJJJ01000047.1:0-65144 GCF_002434085.1 Acinetobacter sp. UBA6571
ATCCGGGAGGACCCAATATTGCCAGGCTTGCCCAGCAGGGTAATCCGACTGCATTTGATTTTCCACGTCCGATGTTACACCAGGGTCTGACCTTTTCATTTAGTGGCTTAAAAACTGCTGTTTCGGTCCAGCTTAAAAAAGTTGGAGGCCAAAATCGTGAAGCCGATATTGCTGCCAGTTTTCAAGAAGCTATTGTCGATACTTTAGTAAAAAAATCAGTCAAGGCATTAAAACAGACCGGGTTAAACCGTTTGGTAATAGCAGGTGGTGTAAGTGCAAACCAGCGTTTACGTGAAAAGCTGGAAAGCAGCTTAAATAGAATTAAAGCTTCAGTTTATTATGCTGAGCCTGCACTCTGTACAGATAATGGTGCCATGATTGCATTTGCTGGTTACCAGCGTCTGAAAGCAGGACAACAGGATGGCTTATCTGTAACCACTACACCGCGCTGGCCAATGACAGAGCTGACTCGTCCGGCAGAAATATAATTTTGGTTTAATTAAGGAAGAGGCTTTTGCCTCTTTTTTATTTTCTATTGATCTGGTGTTTAAAATGAATAAATATTTTACTTGCTATGTGGTTGCTTCTCTTTTTCTTTCTGGTTGTACGGTTCAGCATAATTTAATAAATGAAACCCAGAGTGAGATTGTTCAAGGACATAATCAGGTGATTCATCAATACTTTGATGAAAAAAACACCTCAGGTGTGCTGGTTATTCAAACAGATAAAAAAATTAATCTGTATGGTAATGCTCTAAGCCGTGCAAATACAGAATATGTGCCAGCCTCTACATTTAAAATGTTGAATGCCCTGATCGGATTGGAGAACCAGAAAACGGATATTAATGAAATATTTAAATGGAAGGGCGAGAAAAGGTCATTTATCGCTTGGGAAAAAGACATGACACTAGGAGAAGCCATGAAGCTTTCCGCAGTCCCAGTCTATCAAGAACTTGCAAGACGTATTGGTCTTGATCTCATGCAAAAAGAAGTAGAACGTATTGATTTCGGTAATACTGAAATTGGACAGCAGGTTGATAATTTCTGGTTGGTAGGGCCATTAAAGGTTACGCCTATTCAAGAGGTAGAGTTTGTTTCTCAATTGGCGCATACACAGCTTCCATTTAGTGAAAAAGTGCAGGCTAATGTAAAAAATATGCTTCTTTTAGAAGAGAGTAATGGCTACAAAATTTTTGGAAAGACTGGTTGGGCAATGGATATAAAACCACAAGTGGGCTGGTTGACCGGCTGGGTTGAGCAGCCAGATGGAAAAATTGTCGCTTTTGCATTAAATATGGAAATGCGGTCAGAAATGCCGGCATCTATACGTAATGAATTATTGATGAAATCATTAAAACAGCTGAATATTATTTAAGAGCTTGACAGAAACTCTAATTTTATAAAAAGCCCATTTGAGATAAATGGGCCTTTTATAATCTGACTAATAATGAAACCTGTTAATATTTCTAGTTTAAAATTTTACAGTGCTTTTAGTTGTTGTGATCCAATCCAGTGTTTAGAGAACTGATAGGCGGCACGTCCTGACCGTTGACCACGTGCCTGACACCAGCGTAGGGCTTCAGCATGGGCTTCGTCATTCATTGGCATATCTGTTTTAGCAAGATAGTGTTCTACAATGGTTAAATACAGGTTTTGATCCATTGGATAGAATGAAAGCCACATTCCAAAACGATCCGAGAGTGAAATTTTTTCCTCAATGGCTTCTTGTGGATGCAACTCGGTATATTGCGGTACATCTACACGAGTCACTGGCGTGTTCTCATGCATAAATTCTGGTAACAGATGTCGACGGTTGCTGGTTGCATAAATAATAAAATTACTTGAACCTGACTGTAATGAGCCATCAAGTACACTTTTTAAGCTGCGATAGTTTTCATCTTCAGCATTAAAGGCCAGATCATCGCAGTAGACAATGAACTTTTCCGGACGCTTCTGGATGAGCTTCTGGATTTCAGGAAGATCGGACAGATCATCACGTTCAATTTCAATTAAACGTAATCCTTGATCTTTATACTCGGTTAAAAGGGCACGGACAATTGAAGATTTTCCTGTGCCGCGTGAACCAGTAAGGAGAACATCATTGGCTGGCAGATTCTGCAAAAATTGTCGTGTATTTTGAATAATTTTTTCTTTTTGTCTTTCGATTCCTTTCAGGTCATCTAAATAGATTTGTTTCGGTTCGAAAATGGGTTTAAGTTGTTTATCCTGCCATTTATAAGCCGGAGCAGAGAAGTCTGTCTGCTGTTTAAGCTCAGGTAAAAATTGCTGGACCTGCTGTAATACGGTAGAGAGAGTTTGAAGTATATTCTCTGGTAGAGTGAGGTTTGTCATAATTTTTCAGGTGTTATCGAAATAGCTAAATAGTAGCACTAGCAATACCGTAAATAGTACTACAATATCAAAAAGGCCAATGAATTATAGTTTTTTGCAATTGATTAGTGGCGAAAAAGATCAGATATTCTCAATAAAAACTTTGAGCACAAATATCAAAGGATAGGCACATAATGTTAAAAGAATTAACTCAAACTATTAATCCGCATCAGGCATATCGGGTTAAGAAATTAAAACATCAGCTGGAAGGGGCCGAATCCTATGAAGAGTGGAAATCTGTTGCATTAAAACTTGATGAAGAAACCGGTGCTCAAGAATGGAAACTCGACAATAGCTCTCCTTATTTTGATGCAGAGATTATTTCACATCGTTTGAACCTGCTTAAAAAATATCGCCTGCAGCAGCGTACTTTAGACCTAGTCGCTATTTTACGTGAAGGCTTAAGTTATGATATTGCGAACATTGGCCATCCAATGTTGTTTACCGCAACGTATATTGGTACTAAAAAAATAATTGAAGATTACATTGAGGAAATGAGCGCAAGCTTGGCTTATATTGCCTCTAATGAATGTCATAGCTTTAGCCTGAAAGAAAAAATAGACTTTTTTGAAAACTGCCAGATTGCTTATGGACAGCCCGTACTCATGTTTTCAGGCGGCGCTACTTTAGGGTTATTTCATACAGGGGTCTGTAAAACCCTGATTGAACAAGATTTGATGCCCAAAGTGCTGTCAGGTTCGAGTGCAGGCGCCATTATGACTGCCATGCTAGGGGTTTCTTCGCCTAATGAACTAGAAAGTATTATGAGTGGAGAGAGTTTTTTTACCGAAGCTTTCCATTTTCGTAAACTGACTGATGTACTCAAAGGTAATGGCGGTCTGGCTGATGTGCGCTATCTCAAGCAGTTTCTGATGGAAAATCTTGGAGACCTGACTTTTGCTGAAGCCTATGAAAAATCCGGTCTACACATTAACGTTGCTGTGGCACCATATGATGCAACACAAAATGCCCGGATTATGAATGCCTATACTGCACCTAACTTGCTGGTCTGGAGCGCTGTATTGGCTTCCTGTGCGGTTCCAGTTCTTTTCCCACCGGTACGATTGACCAGCAAACGCTATGATGGTCAATATACCCAATATATGGGCAATACCAAATGGGTAGATGGCAGTGTACGCAGTGATTTCCCACAAGAAAAAATGGCCCGCCTGTATAACCTGAATTATAGTATCGCCAGTCAGGTGAATCCGCATGTTGTGCCATTTATGCAAAGTGATGAAAACCGCTATCGTAAAGATGTTCTGAGCTGGCCCGAACGGATTGTACGGCGTCAAGGTAAAGTGATCGCTATGGGAATGATGGATTTTACTCGTGAACGCTTAGGTGCAATCCAGCCTGTGCGCCGGTTGCTTGATCACGGCTATGGCATTATTGGACAACGTTATTATGGCGATGTAAATATTATCGCCAAATATAATTTACGTCATTATAGCTATATGCTGAAGAATCCGCGACCACATCTGTTTAAGCTACTACAGCGCGAAGGAGAGCAGGCAACCTGGCCTAAAATCTCCATGATTGAAATTCATGCCCGTATCGGAAAAACAATTCAGCATTGTCTGGAGCTTCTACATTATCAAGAAACTCAACAAGAGAAAAGTCAAGATCATGCAGATGCCTGATCTTGAGAATTCATTTGAAAGCCTGATTCTGCGAAATGGCCTGTCAAGCCAGAGGTTTGGCCGCCGTTTATATCATTTGAGCCAAAACGGAACACCGTATTGGCTCAAATTCCAACTGCCCAAAGTGCAGCCCGAATATGAAAAAGGATTTTTACATGAACTGCAAATTTATCGAAGGCTGGGAAAATTAGAGCCAAGTATTCTTCTGCCTGCACGTATCATTGAGTTAAATCAGATTGCAGAATTTAGCTACTTAAAAGGAGAGGGACTAATTCTGCCTCACGGTGATTACTGGTTGGGTCAGCCTGCACAGCAACTATCTTTTGAACAAGTACAGCAGAAAATTTTTGCAATGTTAGGCTGTTTGCAAATTTTGCATCAAACTGGCTGGATTCATGGTGACTTAAAGCCACAGCATTTTTTATATTGCCATAATCAGCTCACTTTAATTGATTTTGAGCAGAGTCAGTCGGTTACACAAGTTCATAAGACCACCGCATTGAATGCTACACCACGCTATATGGCGCCAGAACTGTTTCATGGAGAAATAAAAACGGTTAGAACTGATTTATATGCACTTGGAGTTATTTTATATGAGTGGTTAAGTGGCCAACGTCTAAGTGCCAGAAATTATCAGGATTGGGCAGTGCTACACTGTCAGACGTTAAAAATAAGATTACCAGACGCATTTATGCCATTTTTTCCGCTTTTAAATGGCTTGTTAAGCAAATATAAAGATCAGCGTTTTCAACAGGTAAATGAAGCGCTCTATTATTTGAAATATTAGAAATGTTTCAAAAATATACATAAGTTTTTGATTTGTTTTTTATTTAAGCAAACGCTAGGTTTTTTCATAAAAAGGGCTTGTCATGATTCTGTCTTCTCTATAATATACACAGCCATCGGGGGCGTGGCGAAATTGGTAGACGCACTGGATTTAGGTTCCAGCGCCGCGAGGTGTAAGAGTTCGAGTCTCTTCGCCCCCACCATTTTAAAGAGAATTATTTTCTTTAATATTTATTCAGGTGAAAACCCTGAATACGCTTCAAATAGAGGATTGGTGTAATGGTAGCATGACGGTCTCCAAAACCGTTCGTCAAGGTTCGAATCCTTGATCCTCTGCCAATTATCTTTTGAGATAATTTTATATCATCGGGGGCGTGGCGAAATTGGTAGACGCACTGGATTTAGGTTCCAGCGCCGCGAGGTGTAAGAGTTCGAGTCTCTTCGCCCCCACCAATGATGATAGATAACGGGGATGTGGCGAAATTGGTAGACGCACTAGCTTCAGGTGCTAGCGCCGCGAGGTGTAGGAGTTCGAGTCTCCTCATCCCCACCAGATTCAAAAAGACCAGTATATTTAATACTGGTCTTTTTTTTATGGGAGAAATTATTGAAAACTTGAAAAAGTACCAGCTATTTAAAATTATATAAGCTGGCCTTTTAAATATTAATGCAAAAAATATAAATAAAATGATTCACTTAAGCTTTTAGATGATCTTCGAATTCTTCCCCGAGTTGCACAGCCAGAGAATTACCTGAAAGTTCACAAGTGACTAGGCCATATTGTTTTTTAAAACTGAATGTAAACCCACGGCCATCGGCCAGACTTTTAACTGAGTACCCCAATTTTTCTAACCAGATTTTGAAAGCTATTAAATTTTTTGCTTTGACAACTCTTTTCATCAGAGATCTCCTGCTTGACATATAAGTAAATTAATAAGGCTATTGCTTTATAATTTAAAGGGCAGATATATATCTTTTGGTGAGATAATATTATTTTAATTAATATAGAGTTGTAAAAATAATCAAATTTTACAGAAAATATTTTATTTAACTTATTGAATAAATTACTTTTAAACTAAATAGGCCTGTAGAAAAAACTTTAATCAGGTAATTGTAAAAAATAATGTCTAATTTAAGAAAAAATAATTATCTAGGCTGTTAAAAGCTATGTATAAATCAACCTCAAGACAGCTTGTTGAAAGGCTTATCCTTAGCAAGGATAAACCCAGTTCAAAATTATGAACCACTTAGAAATTATCTTTTAGTATGCGAATACGCGAAAACTCTTCTTCGCTCTCCACCCTTAAAAAAGGATTGGTTTCAAGTTCCAGTGCAATCGTAGTTGGAAGTGTGCATTGATGGGAGTCACGCATTTTTCTCACCTGCTCCACACGGCTATGTAGTGCCAGATTATCTGGTTCAACTGTCAGCGCAAATTCAGCATTGGAGAGTGTATATTCATGGGTACAATATACTTGTGTCCTTGGAGGTAAAGCGGCTAACCGGTTAAGTGAGTGATACATCTGTGCATATGTCCCTTCAAATACTCGCCCACACCCCATGGCAAATAAAGTATCACCACAAAATAAAATGTCTAGCTCATCAATAAAATAAACAATATGGCCCAAGGTGTGTCCCGGTACAGCTAAAATATCTACTTTTAAATGATTAAATTTAAAGTGATTCTCATGCTGTAAGGGACGAGAAATAAAGGGGATATGGCTAAGTTCTTCTCGTGGCCCATAGACTGGAATATTCCGCTCAGTAATCAGTTCAGGCACACCACCAATGTGATCCTTATGCCAATGAGTGAGCCAAATCTGTGATAATATGAGGTTATGGGTTTGACAGAACTCTTGTACGAGTTGAGCCTCAGTAGGATCAATTACAACTGCTTCCTTAGTTGAACTATCTTCAAGTATCCAGATATAATTCTGAAGCTGGTTTTTAACATCAATGCAATGCACTTTATATGTCATGTTTTTCCTAAACACTCAGATCTTTTTATTAGTATAACCAATCTCCAGAAAGAATTATGTGCTTATATTTTTCGACCAGAAAGAAAAAAGCCCGCCATTAGCGAGCTTAATTTATTGATAAAAAATTAGCTCTGTTCGCGTGCAATTGCACGATACCCAATATCTTTACGGTATTGAACGCCATCAAACGTTACTTTTTCACAAAACTCTAATGCTTTCGCTTGCGCTTCACCAATGGTGTTACCAAGTGCAGTTACGCAAAGTACACGACCGCCAGCAGTCACGATGTCACCATTTTCATTGGCTTTTGTACCTGCATGGAATACTTTGGCATCTGTCATTTCAGTGTTTAGACCAGAAATCACATCACCACTGCTTGAGGTTTCTGGATAGCCTTTAGACGCTAAAACGATACCAACCGTTTTACGCTCATCCCATTCAGCTTCTGAAGGCAAATTACCTTCAATACCTGCTTGAACTAAATCCACCAAAGATGATTTTAAACGCATCATAATTGGTTGCGTTTCAGGGTCGCCAAAACGACAGTTAAACTCGATTACTTTCGGTTGACCTTGTTCATCAATCATTAAGCCTGCATATAAGAAACCTGTATAAACATGACCGTCTTTTTTCATACCTTCAACGGTAGGACGCATCACTTCATTCATAGTTTTTTCAAATACGTCAGCAGTCACCACAGGCGCAGGAGAGTAAGCACCCATACCACCAGTGTTAGGACCTTGGTCTCCTTCAAAAATGCGTTTGTGATCCTGTGAAGTGGCCATTGGCAAGATGTTGTCACCATCGATCATACAAATGAAAGATGCTTCTTCACCCGAAAGGAATTCTTCGATCACAACACGAGAACCCGCATCACCAAATTTGTTACCAGCAAGCATGTCGTCAATCGCAGCAAATGCTTCTTCATTGGTCATCGCAACGATTACGCCTTTACCTGCAGCAAGGCCGTCAGCCTTGATCACAATTGGCGCGCCATTTTTCTCAACAAATGCTTTGGCAGCATCTACTTCAGTGAACACGTCATAGAAAGCAGTAGGGATGTTGTGGCGTTTAAGGAAGTGTTTTGCGAATGCTTTAGAGCCTTCTAGTTGTGCTGCAAATTTCGTTGGACCCCAAATTTTGATACCTGCAGCGCGGCAAGCATCGACTACGCCGTTTACAAGTGGTGCTTCAGGACCGACAACAATCAATTCAACCGCATTGTTTTTGGCAAAATCAATAATGGTAGGGTTGTCGAGAATGTCTAAAGCGACATTTTCACATTTATTTTCAGTTGCAGTACCTGCATTACCTGGCGCTACAAAAACTTTTGCAACTTGATCGTCTTGTGCGATTTTCCACGCCAATGCATGTTCACGGCCGCCACTACCCAAAACTAAAATGTTCATCTTTAGAAAATTCCCTCGAAAATGAAATTCCACAAACCCAATGAGGTTCAAAATTATTTAATATCTTATAGCAAGATATTAAATAATCTACTGATGTAGCAAACCCTCCTTGTGAAAAGAAGGGTCTGGAATTTATACTTAAAAATTAGTGGCGGAAATGACGCATGCCAGTAAAGACCATGGCAATTCCATGTTCATCCGCAGCAGCAATCGTTTCTTCATCACGCATTGAACCGCCTGGCTGAATAATGCATTTGATACCTGCTTTGGCAGCATTGTCGATACCATCGCGGAACGGGAAAAATGCATCTGATGCCATGACTGCACCTTCAACTATAAGTCCTGCATGTTCCGCTTTGATTGCAGCAATACGAGCTGAGTTAACACGGCTCATTTGACCTGCGCCCACACCAATCGTTTGGCGGTTTTTAGCATACACAATCGCGTTAGATTTTACGTATTTCGCCACTTTCCAGGCAAAAATCAGATCATCGATTTCCTGTTCAGTTGGTGCACGTTTCGTCACAACTTTAAGATCATCTTTAGTGATCATGCCCAAGTCTTGATCTTGAACCAGCAAACCGCCATTTACACGTTTATAGTCAAGCTGTGGAGCACGTTCATCAATCGCAGGAAGCTCGCCACAAACCAGTACACGTACATTTTTCTTCGCACCAGTGACTTCAAGCACGCCTTCAGCAATACTTGGTGCAATGATCACTTCAACGAATTGACGGTCAACAATCGCCTGTGCAGTTTCGACGTCTAATTGACGGTTGAATGCAATGATGCCACCGAATGCAGATTCTGGATCCGTTGCGTATGCAAGGTCATACGCTGCTTTGATACCGTCTAGAGAAACTGCAACGCCACATGGATTCGCGTGTTTTACAATCACGCAAGCAGGTTTGGCAAATGATTTCACACATTCAAGTGCTGCATCAGTATCAGCAATATTATTATAAGATAATTCTTTACCTTGTAATTGTTTTGCAGTGGCAACAGAAGCTTCGGTTGCTGCTGGATCTATATAGAATGCAGCAGATTGATGCGGGTTTTCACCGTAACGTAAATCTTGAGCTTTATTTAACTGAGTATTGAACGTACGTGGGAATTTATCTGCTTGGCCTTCTTCTTTACCGACACGAGCGCCTAAGTAAGATGCAATCATACCGTCGTATTGTGCAGTATGTTCAAATGCTTTCACTGCCAGGTCAAAACGGGTTGCATAAGATAGGGACCCTTCAGCTTTAAGCTCAGCAATCACAGTTGCATAATCAGAAGCATTTACTACAATACCTACAGAGGCATGATTTTTTGCCGCAGCACGAACCATGGTAGGGCCACCGATGTCGATGTTCTCAATTGCATCTGCCAGTGAACAGTCAGGTTTTGCAACAGTAGCAGCAAATGGGTACAGGTTAACAACGACCAGATCAATCGGAGCAATATTGTGTTCTTGCATAACAGCTTCGTCTAGACCACGACGTGCAAGAATACCCCCATGAATTTTTGGATGCAGGGTTTTAACACGGCCATCCATCATTTCTGGAAAACCGGTATGCTCTGATACTTCAACCACAGCAATATTATTGTCTTTAAGTAGTTTGTAAGTACCACCAGTTGAAAGGATCTCCACTCCTAATGCAACAAGGTTTTGAGCAAAATCTACGATGCCCGTCTTATCAGAAACAGAGATTAAAGCGCGTTTAATAGTCATGATTTTTAAGTCTACAGATTAAAACAAATAGGCATAAAAAATGCCCACGAAGCGTGAGCATTTTATCATTTATTCACTCATCAAACCGTGAGCTTTCAACTTTTTACGTAAAGTACCACGGTTCAGTCCAAGAATCTCGGCGGCCCGTGTCTGGTTACCGCGAGTATATTCTAGAACTACAGATAAAAGAGGTTTCTCCATTTCTGCCAGCACCATGTCATATACCTGAGATGGTTGCTCACCTTGCAAAGACGCAAAGTAATGGCGAACCGCGCGATCTACATGGATGCGAAGTGCAACATCAGATTGTGCAGTAAAAATAGGAGATTTGCTATTCATGCGAGTTAATCCGAAAATCAAATATCACTTGGGTAAAGCGATAAATATGGTCTAGAAAAATGAAGCTCCGTCTTAGATCCTAAAAACGGAGCTCTAAAACTGGAAACAACTAGCTTGCCACAACTTCTCAAAATTGAGCAAAAAATAAGCGTAACAATAGTTGAAGTTTTGTTACAGTTACTTTTCAAAACAAAAAATCGGCTCCATGCGCTAAATTTATATAAAGCACATATTGCTTAACTGTATTTGTTGTGGATAAAAGCGAGAAGTATGTAAGGCTAAGCTTTCGTGGCGCGTATGATAACATTGTCTAAGAAAAAGTGAGCAAATTAACTGCAATTTTTTTTAATTTTTTTACAATTATGGACGGATTATTTCTAAATGGTAGTCATCAAAGTCTTTGCAGTCCACTGGAACCGTAAATTTGAACTTAAATGGACTATGCGTTGGTATACGGCGAACTTTATATAAATCATTCGTGAGATACTGTTCAGGGAGTATTACTGTATTAAGAATCTCTGCATTATGCTTATTAAGGCTAAGCTTGATACTTGGTATTTGAAGACTATTTTCATATTCATTCACTATTACACCAGAAAAAACTGTTTGTCCTTTACCGGCACGATTAACTTTAACTTTATCAATTTTAACCTGAGAATAATAATCTTCCAGTTTTTCACAAGTCAGTACGGTACACACCTGTTTAAATAACAGGTTAAAGAAGGGACTATCATTGATTATTTTAGGGTTAAACCAGAGTACCTGTAATATAAGCACCATAGCCAACAATACATTGATACTACCCCAGAGCAGATAATAAAATCTTGTACTTCTAGGGTGGGGAGCTTCTTTAAGTGCATTGCCCCCTGAAAGATGCAGGGCTGGAAGTGATAACGTGCTTTCATTATGAAAATAATTCAGATTGTTCAGATAAGTCAGCAGGTCAATATTTGAGTTCTCAATCTTGCGTTCAAAAATATCAAGAATATTTGCACTGGGCTCTGAACCAATTTTTTTACGTTCTCCAATATGGGTAGGTAAAGTACTTTTCTTTATTGCAGAGCCCCGTGTTTCAGAGGAAACAGCAGGCTGAACCAGATGAGTTAGCGCATTAAAATTGATAGAACATTTAGGACAACAGACCATACCCTGAGCAATTGTAAGCTGGGTTAATGTTACCTTATAGATAGTAGTACACTTGGGGCAGCGGGTCTGTTTGTCACTCATCATTAAGTGCTCTCTATTATTAGTACTGCTGACGTTTTCCTGAAATACGGCACCAGTTTTCTTCACGTTTCTCTACGTCCAGAATATCGAAGTATTCTGAATAAACGCCAGATACATCATTTACCTGTTCTTCAATCACGCCTGCCAGTGCAAACTCACCTTCGGACTTGATCAATGTTGAGAACTCAGAAGCTAATGCCATAAGAGGACCAGCAAGAATGTTTGCAACAAGTACATCGGCTTGCTGACCTTTAAAAACAGTATTAAATTCCTCGGGTAATCCCACATATAATCGTTCTAGTACGCCATTTAGCTCGGCATTCTGCTGGGTAGCCAGTACAGCTTGTGGATCAATATCAGTAGCGTAAACCTGTTTCGCCCCTAACAGTAAGGCAGCGACACCTAAAATTCCGGAGCCACAGCCATAGTCGATCACAACTTTATCTTTAAGATCTGTCTTACCGAGCCATTGCAGACACAAGAAAGTACTTGCATGATTTCCTGTACCAAAAGCCAAGCCTGGATCAAGCTTAATATTGACTGCACCGGTTTCTGGCGGCTCTAACCATTCAGGCACGATCCAGAATTTTTCACCAATCTGAATGGGCTCATAATAATCCATCCATGAGCGTTCCCAGACTTGGTCTTCAAGCTCTTCACTGCAAATAGATGCTTCAGGTAACTGGGCATGAATAAAGGCTTCAAGCTTTTCTGTATCAATCGGATCATTTTCATCATCCTGATAGATACCTGTGACAATAACTTTATTCCATAGCGGGGTTTCGCCTGGAAGCGGCTCAAGCAGGTCTTGGTTTTCTGCATCATCTAAGGTCACGCTGACTGCCCCTAATGACATCAGCAATGTTTCAGTCAAATCAACCTGGTCCTGATTAACAGTAATATGAATTTGTAACCACTTCACAAGAAATAACCCAATCTATGTTTATTAAAAGACTATTGTAGCCGATTCATGACTAAAGCCTAGTTAAACTCTGGTAAAAGTGAAAAAAGCTGAGCTGCGTCTGAGATGTATAGGGCCCTGATCAGGCTAACTCCTCTTGTAATTGAGGTTGAGGTGAATAACGATTAAGTAAGGTGCCAAAGATCGCAGCAAAAATATACATAATTAGTGAATAAACAACTGCTGGCATGGCAATGGTTGTACTTGACATAATCGTTAAGGCAATGGTCATAGCAAGCGTGCTGTTATGAATGCCAATTTCAAAAGCACAGGCTCGAGCTTGCGCACTGTTAATCCCAAAGAGGCGCGGTATAAAATAACCAATTAACAGACTTGCAAAACAGAACAGGGCAGTTGCTGCACCAATTTGCATGAGATAGTCAAGAATGTTATTACGCTCTTTAAACACCGCCACAATAATAATCAGAACAAGAAATATAACTGCAAATATACGTACTGGACGATTAAGTTTCTCGGCAATGCGAGGAGAAAAATGTCTCAATAACATGCCTAAACAGACCGGAACAATAATAATTAAAAAAACTTGAGCCACTTTGGAAAACTGTAAACCCACCTGTTGGCCATCAGTCATAAAATGCTGAATAGCCAGATTTACAATAAAGGGTAAGCTAAACGCTGCAACGACTGAGTTAATCGCAGTCAAGGTAATATTTAGGGCAATATCTCCCTTATAAAGGTAGCTGAACAAGTTTGCTGTTGGCCCGCCAGGGGAAGCCGCAAGTAACATCAAGCCTACCGCTAATGCAGGCGATAATGCCAATATTTTGCAAATAAAAAATGCAATACCTACTAGAATAAAAAGTTGACAGAATAATGCTAAAACTACAGCTTTTGGGTGTTTTTTAATACGGGTAAAATCTTTAGGGGTGAGTTCGAGACCAAGCCCGGCCATGATAATTGCCAGAGCAATAGGCAAAAATATGGTAATCAATCCTGAATCCATTGTTATTCCTTTTTTATTGTTAATGTTATAAATCTAATTTTTATTCAGTTTAGCGAAGTTTACGAGAAATACAAATGAAAAACGGTCAATGAGCAAAAGCTTTTGACCGTTTAACTAGAAACAGCCTTTACATTTAATATGCTAAAGGCTGAATTTATAGACCAAATTAACGTGGGTGTGGCGGAGTAAAGCCTAAAGCACATTTACCACTCATTTGTTTACCATTAATTGTTGCTGTAGCTGTACCACTTGCAGTTGTACAAGCATTATAAAGTTCTGGTTCGTCACCTATGAGGGAACTAGGATTGCCTGTAGGGAAGAACCGTGGTTCACAAGTACCATTCCAGATAATGCCACGATAAGCAAAACTTACCCAAGTGCCTTGGCTTTTGCCCTTACAGACTTGCTGATATTTTTGAGGATTATAGACTCGGTCAACTTTATCATTTGCGTTTGCAAAAGAGCTGACACATAAACCGCACAGGATACTAGATAACAATATTTTGGTTTTCATGGCATGTTTCCTTCTTAGTATAATCAAACTTAAGGATAAAAAATAATCAGAATAAAACAATTTTGATCTGGTAAGTTTTCATAAATTCTTGTGTACTTTTGAGGTAAATATGCAAATCTTAATTACATTTTTTAAAAATAAGCGAGGTAGAATGAAAATAGAGGAACTAAGGAAAAATCTTCTACTCACTACGTCAAAATAAAATTTCTGCTATAATATTCTGTCCCCTTTTTTAGACTTATATTTACCACTATGCATTATCCTAAAGTATACGATGTCATTGTTATCGGTGGCGGTCACGCGGGTACGGAAGCGGCGCTCGCTGCTGCACGTATGGGTCGACAGACCTTGCTCTTGACTCATAACATTGAGACTTTGGGGCAAATGAGCTGTAATCCGGCTATTGGTGGTATTGGTAAGTCACATCTGGTGCGTGAAATTGATGCCTTGGGCGGTGCAATGGCACTGGCAGCAGATAAAGGTGGTATACAGTTCCGTATTCTGAATTCGCGTAAAGGTGCTGCAGTACGAGCAACCCGTGCACAGGCAGACCGGATTCTTTATAAAGCAGCTATCCGTAATGTTCTGGAGAATCAGGCAAATCTGGATATCTTCCAACAGGCTGCTGATGACCTGATTGTAGAAGGCGATACTGTTAAAGGTGTCGTAACGCAAATGGGTATCCGCTTTGATACCAAGACAGTCGTGTTAACAACAGGTACTTTTTTGGGTGGTGTCATTCATGTTGGTCTGGAAAAATCAAGTGGTGGTCGGGCAGGTGATCCACCGTCAATTTCTCTAGCACATCGTTTACGTGAATTAAAATTGCCAGTAGGTCGTCTGAAAACAGGTACACCGCCACGTATTGATGCGCGTTCGGTTGATTTTTCTGTCATGACACCACAGCCGGGTGATTTTCCTTCTCCAACCATGTCTTTCATGGGTGATGCATCCATGCATCCTGAACAGGTAAACTGTTATATTACCCATACTAACGAGAAGACTCATGAGATCATTCGTGGCGGACTTGACCGTTCACCAATGTATACTGGTGTGATTGAAGGGGTAGGACCGCGTTATTGTCCGTCTATTGAAGACAAGATACACCGTTTTGCCGATAAAGATTCGCATCAGGTGTTTCTGGAGCCAGAGGGCTTGGATACTCATGAGCTGTATCCTAATGGAATTTCAACCTCTTTACCATTTGATGTGCAATTTGAGCTGGTCCGTTCAATTCGCGGTATGGAAAATGCCCACATTCTGCGTCCGGGCTACGCCATTGAATATGATTATTTTAATCCGCAAGCCTTAAAATTTACTTTAGAAACCAAAGCTATTAGTAACCTGTATTTTGCCGGACAGATTAATGGTACGACTGGCTATGAAGAAGCAGGTGCACAAGGTTTGCTTGCAGGTCTGAATGCTGCACGTCGTGCCTGGGAGCAGGAAGAGTGGACGCCTAAACGTGATCAGGCGTATATGGGAGTCTTGGTGGATGATCTCATTACTTTAGGAACTAAAGAGCCATACCGTATGTTTACCTCACGGGCGGAATATCGTCTGATGTTGCGTGAAGATAATGCTGACCAGCGTCTGACCCCAGTAGGTCGTGAAATGGGTCTCGTCGATGACGTGCGTTGGGCGGCATACTGTGAAAAAATGGAAGCTGTTGAGCGTGAAACGTCCCGTTTGCAGCACTTGTGGGCGGCGCCTAATAATCCGATGGGTAAAAAATTCGTTGAGATGACAGGGCAGGATTTAAGTAAGGAATCTAGTGCAATTGACCTGTTAAAACGTCCGAATGTAACTTTTGAGCAAATTGCTGAACTTACAGACTCTGAGGTTACTCAGCAGGTGGGTGATCAGATTGAGATTGCTGTAAAATACGCGGGCTATATCAATCGCCAGCATGAAGATGTTGCACAGATGAAACGTCTGGAAGAAACCCGGATTCCGGCTGATTTTAATTATGATGTAGTGTCTGGTCTTTCGCGTGAAATTACCCAGAAATTAAAAACTGTATTGCCTGAAACCTTGGCACAAGCCAGCCGTATTCCTGGTGTAACACCGGCAGCAGTACAACTGATTATGATTACGATCCGTAAAAATGCCCAGATAAAAAAGACAGCTTAACTGAAAAAAAGCCTGCTTAATGCAGGCTTCTTTATATATGTATTTCCGTAAATATTTTCAAAATAAATATTAAGATAAAAATTTAGAAAACTTAGCTAATCTATTTATTTCACAGTTCCTATATTGAATTGTTAAAGTACTCTTACACCCAAATAGAGGAGAGTTATTTTATGACAATACGCCGTATACGCTTTAATACTGACATGCTGGCTTGCCGATGTTAATAGCTGATTTAGATAGTATAAAAAACGGGTTTTCAAGTTTATATGGCTATAGCGTATGTAAAACTGGCCTTAATCTGGTTTAAAAGAATAATATTTTTTCTGTTATTTAAAATGATAATAAAAAGTCTCAGAGAGCTACAAATAGCTCTCTTTTTTTATTCTTCGGTTTCATACACCGCAGCAGCGACCTGTGCAGGTTCTATACGTAATAGCTTTTTACCAAAACTTCTTAACCACCAAACCAATTGTGATGTAAAGGGCACATGAGCACTAATTTCAACCACATGCTCCTCAAGTATACTAATGGTCTGATCTTTACTGAGCTGACTTTCGTAAAAACTTTGAGCGGTACTTTCTGACATTACCAGTTTCAGCTCAACTGTTTCAGTGGGCTTGTTATAATCTACACGAAAGCCTAAAGCGCCTGACTCGATATAGACATCAATATCAAAATCTACGGGATGTAATGATCTTGAGTTGAGTACTATGGCAGATTTAAAACGATGAAGAGCAAAGGTCTGTACTTCATTTTTATCATGACGGGTACAGATCAGATAAATGATGGCACCTTTTTGTACCAGCCCTAATGGATTTAAAATATAGGTTTTTTCTTCCGAATGATGCCCACGTGCTCGATAAACACATTCTATCTGTTTATCTTGCAATAACCCTTCATAAATTGCCTGTTGTGCCTGCCGGTCTACTACAGGTGGAATAAGCGGCTGGGTCGCAGGAACAATCCGGACCCGGTTAATCCATTGCCGCACATTGTTTTGGGTAGAAAGGCTGCGCCGGGCCAGATCAAACCATGGGTTCATTTCTTCAATTAAACTGGGTGGCAACAGATGTTTAAGGTGTTCTTCTACCATCATAAAAGTTACAGCCTGAGAGCTGGTCATATGCGGCAAGCTCTGAATAGGCGCATCTGAGCGCCAACGCCAGCCCTGAGGCACGGTTTTATTACTTTCAATCGGGAAGCGTTGCGAAATCTGGTTCAAGTCCCGCTGGATCGTTCTCAAGCTGATATCAATACCTTCACGCTCAAGAATCTCTTGAAGTTCTCGCGTGCCCATCCATTTGCCCGTAGACAGGCGGGAAAGGATTTGCCACTGACGATACAGACTATTAGAGGTTTCTTTTTCTTGTGAGGTCATAATCACTATAAAGCTGGAAAAGTTGAATGAGTTAAAAGAATTAAAGAATACTTGGCAGTATCACAATAAAAAAAGTTGCAAGTATTAGCAATAGCTTAACAGAAAAAATACGTACACATATCTCGAAACAAGTTGCTGCATTAATACCATTGAGAAATAACAAGGTTTCAGCAATAAATAAGCTCCAAGATGACAAAAACTGGCATCCAATTTGCTAGATATAACTTAAAGGGATCATCCAATGTTAAAAGATGAATGTGAAACGAGTTTAATGATCGAAAGTTATAACGACACATGTATCGAACATTTTAATAAAAATAAAAAGATTGTAGTAGCTAATAGCGAAGACAAATTCAAACAACAATGTAGTCATAACATGCCTCCAACAGCTTATTTATTTGACCAGCTCAAATCAAAATTTTTTAATGAAATGCTGGATGACCAAAATATTAGCGGTGAAGCATCTAAAAAAATTGAAGAATGGTTATGCATGCGCAGTCTGCCTGAACTTCTAAGTCTACAACAACAGGCAAAAGAATATTTTCTCTACGAGGGAATTACCTTTACCGTTTATGGAGATGCAGAAGGGACAGAACGGACAATTCCTTTTGATTTGATTCCTCGGGTTATTGCCAGACAGCAATGGGATAAAATTGCTCAAGGCTGTGTACAGCGTGCAAAGGCTCTTAATTTATTTTTAGATGATATTTACCATCATCAGCATATTTTAAAAGAGGGTTTGATACCTGCAGAGCAGATCTTGCAGCATGAAGCTTTCTTACCACAGATGATGAACTGCTCCTTAAAAGGCCAAGTCTATTCGCAGGTCAGCGGTATTGATATCGTACGTGATAGCAGTGGAAGCTTTTTTGTGCTTGAAGATAATCTGCGTACACCTTCGGGCGTATCCTATATGCTGGAAAGCCGAAAAATCAGTAAAAAACTGATGCCTGATCTATGTCGCAGTAAACAGCTTTATGAGATCAGTCACTATCCACTTTTACTTAAAAGCATTTTAGAAGAAAGCGCTGATGTAGATAATCCGCAAATTGTGATTATGACACCTGGCCGTTTCAATAGCGCCTACTATGAACATGCATTTCTGGCGCGAGAGATGGGTGTACCGCTGGTTACAAACAGGGATCTATATGTTGAAAATAATAAAGTCTATATGAAAACTATTCGGGGTCGTAAGAGAATTGATGTGATCTACCGGCGGCTTGATGATGCCTTTCTGGATCCGACGACGTTCCGTCCTGACAGCGCTTTGGGGGTGTCGGGCCTGATGTCTGCATATTTAAGCCAAAACGTTGTACTGGCTAATGCTCCAGGTACAGGAGTAGCAGATGATAAATCTGTCTACCCATACGTTACTCAAATGATTGAATACTATTTGGGTGAAAAAGCTATATTAAATAATGTGCCTACCTATCAGTGCCGTTATTTACAGGATTTTGAATATGTCATGGATAATATGTCAAAACTGGTTATTAAGGAAGCTCAAGGTTCAGGCGGGTATGGAATGCTGATAGGTCCCCAAGCTTCAGCCAAGGAACTTAGGGAGTTTCGAGAGAAAGTCCGTATACAGCCTCATTTATATATTGCCCAGCCTACTTTAGATCTTTCTGTTTCACCAACCTTGGTGGAAGAAGGGCTTGCGGAACGTCATATTGATCTTCGGCCATTTATTCTTAGTTCACCGCAACGTACTGAAATTGTACCGGGTGGGCTAACTCGAGTAGCAATGCAAAAAGGGTCTTTAGTAGTAAATTCCTCACAGGGTGGAGGTATTAAAGATACTTGGGTGGTAGACACATTGCACTCCTGAACAATCGAATCGATAGAGGAAAAGTTAAATGATACTGTTAAGTTCGAATGCTTATAATATTTACTGGTTAGGTCGCTATCTGGCACGAACTCAATATCTATGTGGTCGTGTACCATTTAAAAATGATCAAGAAGCCGTTGAGTTTGCTCATGCTTTTTGTTTACCTGCCTATGATGCTTGTTCACTTAATGAATTGGTTTTTGACCCTGAACAACCCTATTCATTTAGCCAGCAATTTAAAACTGCTAAAGATAATATTCAGGAATTAAGAGGCTTGTTGAGTGCCAAGGCATATGCTGAATTAAATCAGCTGATTCGTCAGGCAAGTTCAAATGCCAGTTATTTATGTGATGTTGTGACAGACTGTACCGAAATTTTTGAATCTGAAGAACAGGATGTATTCCTATTCTTTATGTTAGGACAAAAAATTGAAATCCTTGATACACAACTGCGTTTCAAGCAGAGTATTCAAGGTACTCTTAATGATCTTGATACCATCGTAATGATGCTACATAGTTTGGGCTGGGAAGCGGTAGAGCTGGCTTGGCAAGAATTAAAAGAACATCCGACACTGATTGCTTTTTATGCATTCAATGACCAATTGCAATATATGTTTGAATTGAGTTAATAAATTAAAGAGGTCAATTAATTAGTCTGAGAAAATCTATCTGAAAAAAATAAGAATGTCCGATTTGGTTACTTTATTTAATGTATTGAATGTTTCACTATACAATTCAAATAGAGAGCTATACATGACAATAGGTTTTTTTAATCAATAAATGCTATCGTTTTGGAAGAAGCTTTTATACAGTAAAGGTGTCGTGTATTAAATGATACAGGCAAAAATATATCAGCTTAACTGTAATGGATAACGATCAAATCATTGTTTTCATAATCAGCTATTTCATGTTGAAAGCAGAAAGGATTTTTTGAAATGACCTATTGTTGTGGACTTCGATTAAAAGATGGGCTGGTGTTTATAAGTGACACGCGAACCAATGCAGGAGTAGATCATATTTCTGTATTCAAAAAATTATTCAGCTTCGGTGTAGAAGGTGAACGTTTCATTGTGATACAGACTTCTGGAAATCTGGCTACTACTCAAGCAGTGATTGGTCACTTAAAAAATCATCTGGCTCTGGACCAGAAACCCCATCTTTATAGTGTCAATACTATGTTCGAAGTGGCAGAGCTAATAGGACACACCTTAAAACGGGTAATTGCAGATGTGACTACTGACCTTGATGAAGAGAGCAACTACTATTGTAATCTACTGGTCGGTGGACAGATTAAAGGTTCGGCAATGCAGCTTTACCATATTTATCCTCAGGGAAATTTCATTTGCGCTACAAGCGATACTCCTTACTTTCAGATAGGGGAAAGTAAATATGGTAAACCAATTCTGGACCGCGCATTATCTTATGATATGCCGCTGGATGAAGCATTTCGTTGCAGTCTGATTTCTTTTGATTCTACCTTACGTTCAAATGTCTCTGTGGGAATGCCACTAGACTCACTCGTTTACCGTAAAGACAGCTTACATATACCATTAGGTAAACGTATTTATAGTGAAGATCCGTATTTCGAACATATCAGCAAGCAATGGTCAGATGCTTTACGCCGAGGTTTACAAAACTTACCTAAACCGACAGATGACTACTGGTTATAAAATTTAAAAATAGTGGCATAATATATTTCAATTCATAAATATAAAGACTACAAAGTGATACAGTTATGTTATGCCAGCAAGACCACTTCGCCTTCTGATTATTTACTTATGGATTTAAGAGAAATTCTTTCAGAAGCCCAATCATTTAATGCTCTTAATAGTATTAACGGTGTGCTTTTCTATGCAGATCAGTACTTTTTCCAGTGCTTGGAAGGCGAGCGTGAGCAGGTGCTTGATCTGTTTGAAAGAATTAAAGAAGATCAGCGCCATCAGGAAATTATAGAGTTTGGTGTACATCCAATCAGCGAGCAGAATTTTGATGGATGGGCAATGAAATTTGTACGTCGTAATAGTGAAGTAAGCGAGTTTTTTCAAAAACTCGGCCATTTACATTTTAGTCCGACTAAACTTAACCAGCAGAATTTAAATGATTTTCTGCATATATTGACTAAAGCAAGACAAGAAACCCAAGCCTGAGCTTGGGTTTTTAGTTTACTTAAGTATGCGCTTTGGTCTGTTACTTAGCCGGCAAAGCAGTTCATAGCCAATAGTCCCATTAGCTTCGGCTACTTCATCGACCAGACGCTGTTTGCCCCAGAGCTCTACCTGTGTGCCTAAAGTCACAGTCAAACCGCTTACATCCACCGCAATCATGTCCATAGAAACTCTTCCGATGACTGGCGCTGGCTTATTGTTAATCATGACATAATTTGGTTTTATAAAAGCACGTGGATAACCGTCACCATAACCAATAGATACGATAGCAATTTGCATATCTTGAGAGGCCACAAAAGTAGAGCCATAACCTACCGCCTCACCTGTTTGGATATGATTTAATGCAATGATTGCTGCATCAAATGTCATCACCGGCTTCAAGTCAAGCTCATGAGCAGACTTATCAGCAAAAGGTGAAGCACCATAAAGCATAATACCGGGACGCACATAATCAAAATTTAGCTCTGGCCATTTGAAAATCGCAGCAGAATTACAACAGGAGGCAAGTACAGGATCACAAGCCTCTTTAACCTGCAAGAATTGAGTTTTTTGTTGTTCATTCAGGGGATGATCAGCATCAGCATTTGCAAAATGCATGGCTAGCACACAGCTAAAGCCTTCAGCCTTTAAGGAGTTAATAATCTCGATAATCTCAGGAACTTTAAAACCTAAGCGGTTCATACCACTATTCAGTTTTACCCAGACTTTCAGATTTTTTGTAATATACTCTTCTTTACGGGCTTTTAACCAATCTAGTTGTGCTGATTGATGTATAACGCATTCAAGACCGTACTGAATAACGCTATCCATTTCCTCTTCAGAAAATATCCCTTCAATTAAGGTAATTGGTTGCTGATAACCTAATTTACGTATTTCCAGCGCCTCTTCTAGACAAGCAACACCAAAGTTATCCGTTGAATTTAAGGCTGCAAGACAGTCTTTGATTCCATGTCCGTAAGCATTGGCTTTAACCATACTAACGATTTTAGCAGTTGGGGCAAGTTGTTTAACACGGTTTAAATTATATTGCAGAGCCTGACTGTCAATATAAACTGTTGCTTGACGCACCCTGGTTACTCCTTGAGGGATTACAAATGCTGAGCTAATACAGTGAGTGCTGTATTAGTGAGTTATAGATATACTTAAAGACATCTGTTTAAAGATAATCAATAGCTGATCGTATTGGTTATTATTGTATTCCTATCATTTAAAAATAGACATAAATACTAATTAATTTATTAAAGGCTAATCACAGAAGTGTTACTTATTTAGTGCTAATTTACATAATATTAAGAGATTACTTGGGTAAAAATCTACTCACATCAGCTTATAGTCATAATATAATGTGTAATAAAGATATTAGTTTATAGTGAGTATGGATTTATTTTATAAAATAACAGGTTAATCTATTATGTGCACAGTAGGGGAAATGATTAAATGCTGAGTTAAAGTAAAAGCTGATTGTGGTAAGCCTGATAATGATTTTAAGTCAGAAAGATTGGCTAGGTGAGTATAAGTAAATAGTAGCCTATAGAGCAGCGTCTAAAAAATTTTACAGTTAATTATAATAAGCTCAGCAAATATTTGAATAGGTTGTGAATTTATAAGAAGAATTAAATAGGTTTATCAAACAGAAAATGCCTAAACTCATTAAAATTGCACAAAAATTGAAAGCTGCACTAGGACTAGGGTTTAGCATAACAAGTGAAGCTGAATCCTTAACTTATACAGAAATTAAGGATTTTTAAGTATCTATTCCTCATCATCAAACTGATTATAATATTCAGGAGAAAGATTACTAAAACGGGTATATTGGCCTTCAAAAGCTAGACGTACACTGCCAATTGGACCGTTACGTTGCTTGCCAATAATAATTTCAGCCGTGCCCGCTTCTTTGGATTCTTTGTTATATACTTCATCGCGATAAATAAACATAATCAAATCGGCATCTTGTTCAATTGCACCGGATTCGCGTAAGTCTGACATTACCGGACGTTTATTAGGTCGGTTTTCCAAAGAACGGTTAAGCTGTGACAGGGCAATAACCGGGCACTGCATTTCTTTAGCTAAAGCTTTTAAGCTTCGCGAAATTTCGGAAATCTCGCCGACACGGTTATCTCCCATGCCTGGAACTTTCATCAGTTGTAAATAATCGACCATGATACAGCCAAGTTTACCACCATGCTGTTTAGCAATTCGGCGTGCTCGTGCCCGTAATTCCGTTGGAGGCAGGGCAGAGGAGTCATCTATATACAAATGCTTTTCTTGTAACTGTAAAATAGTACCGGTGACTTTAGACCATTCATCCCCATCGAGCTTACCCGAACGTAAATGACCCTGATGCACCTTGCCGTATGATGAAATCAGACGCATAGCAATTGAGTCTGCGGGCATTTCCATAGAAAAAACCAGTGCAGGCAAATTACAGTTAAACAAGACACTTTCGACCAGATTCATGGCAAAAGTAGTTTTACCCATTGAAGGACGAGCTGCAACAATAATCAGGTCACCAGACTGCATGCCGTAAGTCTTATTATCAAGCTCAATGAACCCGGTAGATAAACCTGTCAGGCTTCCTTCAAGTTTAGAAAGTTCATCAAGCTTGGTAATTACTTCAGCCGTAACCGTACTAATCGACTTAGGTCCAGAGTCTTTTTTATTGTTGTTATGCTGCTCGGCAATAGAAAATATATTGGTTTCTGCTAGATCCAGAATCTCACTGACACTGCGACCTTTAGTGTCATAGGCATTTTGCAGAATTTCAGTGCTGATTTTAATCATGTTGCGTAGAGTCGCAAATTCTTTGATTTTAGCAGCGTAAGTTTCTAGGTTATAAAAACTAGATGGCGAATCTGCCATTAATTGCATTAAATACTCTTCACCGCCTACAGCATCAATCAGATTTTGTTTTAGCAGCCAGTCATTGACCAGTACTGCATCATAAGGCGAATTTTCCTGAGCAAGCTTTTCAATAGCCCTAAAAATATATTTATGGCGAGTAGCATAAAAATCATTTTCTTTTAAAACATCACCAACCTGTTCAAAAGATTCAGCAACAGTCATCAGCGCCGCAAGTACAGCCTGTTCAATCGCTAAATTATGCGGAGGCGTACGAAATTCTTTAAGCTGAGCTGTTTCAGTGGCTTTATTTTCTAGTAGTGTGGGATTAAGGATGGCCTTGGCACTTGCCTGTGACATATAAAGTCCTGATTTTTATAAAACAAAAAATGAAGAGATGACTTTCAATTCAGGTTACTTATCTTAATGCAAAACAGCAGAAAAAAACGCTCAAATCGAAAATTCAATTAAAAAAATAAAACTGTAGAATCAATAAAAAATTTAAGAATAAAAAAAGCATGCCAAAGCATGCTCTTTTTACTGCAGAGAATTACTCGGATACGATAGTAACCAGAACTTCAGCAGTTACGTCATGGTGCAACTGAATAGCGATGTTGAATTCACCAGTGTTGCGAAGTGCGCCGTTTGGAAGGCGAACTTCAGCACGGTCAACTTCAAGACCAGCATTAGTCAGTGCATCAGCGATATCACGAGTACCAATAGAACCGAACAGTTTACCTTCATCACCAGCTTTCGCAGTAATTACAATATTAACTTCATTCAGTTGGTCAGCGCGTGCTTGAGCAGCAGCTAAAATATCAGCTTCTTGTTTCTCAAGTTCAGCACGACGAGCTTCAAAAGCAGAAGTGTTAGCTTCAGTTGCAGCAACAGCTTTACCCTGAGGGATAAGGAAGTTACGGCCATAACCTGCTTTTACAGAAACTTTATCGCCTAGCTTACCTAGGTTTTTAATGCGTTGTAATAAGATAACGTCCACAGATCACCTCACTTATGGTTGTCAGTGTAAGGGATCAAAGCCAAATAACGAGCTTGTTTAATAGCAAGCGCTAATTGACGTTGATAACGAGCCTTAGTACCAGTGATACGGCTAGGAACAATCTTGCCGTTTTCAGTGATGTACTGTTTTAAAGTATCGATATCTTTGTAGTCGATGTACGCAACGTTCTCAGCTGTAAAGCGGCAGAACTTGCGACGACGGTAAAAACGTGCCATTGATGTTCTCCTTAAGCTTCAACAGAATCTTGATTGTGTTGTGCTTCTTCACGTTGAGCTTTACGCGCACGTTTTTCTTCAGCACTTTTAGCCAATAAAGACTCTTCAGTGATTGCGTTTTCACGACGGATGATAACATTACGAATAATTGCGTCGTTATAACGGAATAATTCTTCTAATTCATCAAGAGTCGTTTGACCACATTCAACATTCATTAAAATGTAGTGCGCTTTGTGAATCTTGTTAATCGGGTAAGCCAGTTGGCGGCGGCCCCAATCTTCTAAACGGTGAATTTGACCATCAGCTTCTTTGATGTGAGTCAGGTAACGTTCTACCATACCCACAACTTGATCGCTTTGGTCTGGGTGTACCAGAAGTACGATTTCGTAGTGACGCATTGTCAGCTCCTTACGGTTTAAACAGCCCCTGAATTATGGTATCAGAAGCAAGGAGTCTCGATTTCTAGTCGAGCCGCATAAATTGCGAAGCGGCAATTATAGGGAAAAACCAAACCAAAGACAAATGCTTTTCAAGAATAGCGCCAGAAAGTGGGAAACCAAGTACATATCATCTACGAGAGTGGCTTACAGACAACCACTCTGTATTGACTAAAAGATAGGGAAATGAGGAGCAGAGGACACTGAAGTAAAACTGAAGCTCAGGCTGACAATCGTAATCAGAGTAACTGAAAATAAGAAGAAACGCTTTGCCCAGAGCTGGTCATTTTCAGCCTTCAGGCCAATCAGACCAATGTAAAACCAGTAAATGCACAGAAGGTTTAAGATAACCAAATACAGCCAGTTGGTATAGCCATAGATGAATAGGGCATTCATGGCAATACTGAATAGGACGATATAAATCAGGGATTCAATCTTGGTGCGTAGAATAGAACGTGCTACAGGTAAAATAGGAATACCTGCATTTTTATAATCATCAAAACGGTAGATTGCAATTCCCCAGGAATGAGGCATTTGCCAGAATGCATAACCCGCGAAGATGAGTAGGGCGGCCAAGTCAAATTCATTGGTTACTGCTGTATAACCAATTACCGGAGGACTTGCTCCAGAGATACTGCCAATCAGTGTCTGATGGATACTGGTACGTTTGGTCCAGAGACTATAGAAGCCTACATACACCACGAAACCAACCACAGCAAATGCAAAGGCATAAGTGTTCACCCAAAACCATAGTATGCTAAAACCGATTACTCCCAAAACCAGTGCATATAACATGGCAACAGGTACAGAAACAGTTTTTTTTACAAGAGCACGATTTTGAGTGCGTTGCATTTTCTGGTCGATGTCTTGGTCAATGATATTATTGACGACACAACCTGAGGCAACAACAAGCGTTGTACCGATAAGGGTTAAAAAAAGCAAAAGGAAATCTACAGAGCCTTGGGCGGCTAATAAAAAGCCGCCCAAGGTGGTAATGAAATTACCGAAGAGAATTCCTGGTTTGGTCAGGAATAGATACTTTTTCAGCATGACGACCAGTTTAGATCATCATGTTGAAGTGAAGGTAATTCATAATCCATACCGAGCCTACAAGTAAAATTGCAATACATAAGACAGTATAGATAAAAGCAATTACGTTCCAGCGCTGTTCTGAAGAGGCATTCATATGTAAGAAGAATACCAGCTGAACAAGCACCTGTGCAGCAGCAGTAATGGCAATTACAGTAACCAGTAAGCCACGTTCAAATCCACCACTCATCACCATCCCGAATGGGATGATGGTCAGAATTACGGATAGGATAAAGCCGATCGTGTATTGCTTGAAATTACCGTGCGCTGCACCAGCAGAGTTATGATCGTGACTCATTAGAGAACTCCCATTAAGTAAACTACGCTGAATACACAGATCCAAACGATGTCAAGGAAGTGCCAGAACAAGCTTAGGCAAGCCAGACGACGCATATTTGGAAGAGTCAAACCATTTTTCTTGATTTGAATCATCAAAATGATCATCCATACCAGACCTGAAGTTACGTGGATACCGTGCGTACCGACCAGCGTAAAGAACGAGGAAAGGAAAGCACTGGTGGTTGGGCCGTAACCTTCATGAACTAGATGATTGAATTCATATAGTTCCATACCGATGAACGACGCACCAAAAAGCCATGTAACTGCAAGCCAGGCAATAACCTGACCCACATTTTTCTTGTATGAAGCAAGTACAGCAAAACCAAAGGTTACTGAAGAGATCAGAAGGGCGAAGGTTTCAGTTAAAACAAAACCAAGAGAATCGCCAAACAGATCTCCTGCACTTGGAGTACCCGGTGGAACATGACTGCTTAATACAGCGAACGCGATGAAGAGTGTACCGAATAAAATCAAGTCACTCATCAAGTAGGTCCAGAAACCAAAGACAGTGATATCAGTATCATCGTGATGATGATGTTCATCATGTCCATGGTTGTCGTGATGAAGTACTTCAGCCATATCCTTAGTCCTTCTTCAAGTGTTTTTCAAGTAAAGCATAACGTTCATCTTCGATACGCTTAACTTCAGCTGCAGGTACATAGTAGTCCACTTTCTTAGTAAATGAACTCACGATGAAGCTAATAATAGCAGCAGCGAAGGTAATGAATACTAACCACCAGATATGCCAGATCAATGCAAAGCCCATAACTGTAATAAACATTGCAATTACAAAGCCGGCAGCACGGTTAGTTGGCATATGGACATCTTCATAACTCGTTGGACGAGCATATGCCACACCATTCTCTTTGTCTGTCCAGAAACGGTCAATACCGTTACCTTCTGGCAGGTGAGCAAAGTTATAAAATGGGGCAGGAGAAGATGTAGACCATTCAAGTGTGCGGGCATCCCAAGGGTCGCCAGTCAGGTCCAGATTGTCATTACGCTGTAAGAAACCAACGATAATTTGCATCAGGAAGCAAGCGATACCGATAGCAATCATGACAGCACCGAACATTGCAATAGTTACATACGGATCCCAGTCTGGATTGTCATATGTGTTCAGACGACGAGTCATACCCATGAAACCTAGGATATAAAGTGGCATGAACGCAAAGTAGAAACCAAAGAACCAGAACCAGAATGCAGCTTTACCCCAAGTTTCATTAAGTTTCCAGCCAAACATTTTTGGCCAGTAATAAATGATACCTGCGAACATTGCAAATACAACACCACCAATAATTACGTTATGGAAGTGAGCAATCAGGAATAGTGAGTTGTGAACCAAGAAGTCTGCTGGTGGAACCGCCATCAGTACACCTGTCATACCACCAATACCAAAGGTAACCAGGAAGCCTAGAGTCCATAGCATTGGCGTTGTATAGGTAATGCGGCCCTTGTACATGGTGAACAACCAAGAGAAGATTTTCACACCAGTCGGGATCGCAATAATCATGGTCATGATACCGAAGAACGCGTTAACGTTGGCACCTGCACCCATGGTAAAGAAGTGGTGAACCCATACAACAAAAGACAGTACGGTAATTGCTACAGTTGCATACACCATCGATTTATAGCCGAATAGTGCTTTGCGGCAGAATGTTGCAACAACTTCCGAGTAAATACCAAATGCTGGCAGTACCAAGATGTATACTTCTGGGTGACCCCAAGTCCAGATCAGGTTCACATATAACATTGGGCTACCACCCATGTCATTAGTGAAGAAATGGAAACCGAAGTAACGGTCCAGAGACAGCATTGCAATGGTTGCAGTCAGTACAGGGAAAGCAGCAATAATCAGTACAGAAGTACATAGTGCAGTCCAGGTAAAGATCGGCATATCCATCAGTTTCATGCCAGGTGCACGCATCTTAATAATAGTAACAAAGAAGTTAACACCAGTAAGAAGCGTACCTAAACCAGAAATCTGGAGTGCCCAGATATAGTAATCTACACCTACGCCAGGCGAGTATTCGATACCTGACAGCGGAGGATAAGCCATCCAGCCTGTAGCGGCGAATTCACCAATTGCCAGCGAAGCCATCATCAAGCCAGCTGCGCCCGCGAAGAGCCAGAAGCTTAAAGAGTTAAGCAGTGGGAAAGCAACGTCTCGTGCACCAATTTGTAGAGGTACGGAGATATTCATCAAGCCTACAACTAGACCCATCGCTACGAAGAAGATCATGATCACGCCATGCGCGGTGAAAATCTGGTCGTAGTGCTCCGGATGCAAATAACCTTCACCACCACCTCTAGCGAGGAACTGCTGAAGACGCATCATGATTGCATCGGCAAAGCCACGCAGCAGCATGACAACAGACACGATGATATACATGATACCAATTTTTTTATGGTCTACTGATGTGAACCATTCGTTCCACAGGTAGCCCCATTTTTTGAAATAGGTTAGTCCTACGACAAGCGCCAGACCACCTAGTACCATCAATGCAACTGTAACCAACACGATTGGATCGTGCGGAATTGCATCAAAACCAAGCTTACCAAACATGTCTTATTCCTCTACAGAAGCAGTCGCATGTTCAACATTTGCATGAGATGCACCAGTATGCTCGGCACCCGCTTGCGCTGAGTGGTCTGCACCGTGGTAGTTGCTCATGTATTTGTTAATCACTGATTCGAACAATTTAGGCTCAACTGAAGAATAGTAAGTCACAGGATGTGGCTTAGTCGGGTAAGTACCCTCAGCTTCAAGTTTTGCCGCTTCCGCTTTCTCTTCTGGAGTTACAGCACGTGCAACAATCGATTCAATTTGATGTTTTGCCCGATTACCATCACGTAAGGTTGCAAATTCAGCTTGGTCTAGAATACCTTTTTGAATTGCTTCTGGATTTACAGAAGTACCATTACCTGCTTTAACCGCGGCAACCCACTGATCAAACTCTGGTCGAGTGACACTGTATGCCAAGAAACGCATTTGCGAGAAACCGTAACCTGAGTAGTTGGCAGAGAAACCGCGGTATACACCAGTTTCTTCAGCTAATACATTCAGATGAGTCTGCATTCCCGCCATTGCATAGATCTGACCTGCTAACTGCGGAATGAAGAATGAGTTCATTGTAAAGTTAGACGTCAGGCGGAAGCTTACTGGTGTATCTACTGGAAAGCGTAATTCATTTACTGTTGCAATATTCTGCTCTGGATAAATGAACACCCATTTGAACTGTTCTGCAATCACTTGCACGTTCAATGGCGCTTGCTCAGATTCTATAGGACGGTATGGGTCATACTTGTGTGAACCCACCCAAGTCAACCAAGCTAGAATACCAATAATAATAACAGGGATACCCCAAACTACAACTTCAATCGTAGTAGAGTGCGCCCATGTAGGTTTATAGTCTGCATCTTTATTTGACGCGTGATATTTCCAACCAAACCATAAAGCCATGATGATTGATGGAATCACCACAAGCAACATCAGATAGATTGCTGTCATCATCAGGTTACTTTGACCTGCAGCAACTGGACCTTTAGAGTTTAGAAGTACTAGATCACCACCACACCCGGTTAGGAGTACGGCAAGCGTTGATAAAGACAATACAGCTAAAATTGTTTGTCTCATTTTACAACCTCGGTGAAGAGTCCCATTACTAAATAAATATGGGATAGCGATTAAAGTGCCGCATCAGTTAAACAACAGCTTCTGGATTGAAGAAATCATTTTTTACCGGGCACCGCTACGTTGTAGGGCATTATGCCTTATATCAACAAACTAAGCTACACATAAAGTGGCTTTAAATTACTGTAAAGAAAACTGATTTTTTTGGTCGGGATTGGTTTTTTCGTATTAAAAAATCAATATTTTCAAAGTGGTGAAAAATTAAAAGGGTAAATCCATTTACCCCTGTGAATGACTACTTAGTACGTTTAATAACCTTGGTTTTGGCGATCATATCATGTAAGGTTTGTCTTTTTTGTCCTAAAGCAAATAAAGCATCAATAATTGCAATAAAGGGCACTACTGTCAGTGTAAGCAAGATTACCAGGACACTTCTCAATAAAAAAACACGGGTTAAATTTACTTTACCAGAAGTATTAGCGTCTACAATCTGGATATTAGCCAACTTTTTACCAATACTTTGGCCTGTCCGGGCCAGTAACACAGCCTGGATCACAAGCATAATAAACATATACACCAGCATTGCCTGCCATGCTTCAGCTGGAATAAGTGCAAGAAACTGGTTTTGAAGGTCTATAGCCTTCGTTGTGCTATCTGCAGACTGCATTTGTGTCTGAATGCGTGTGAGCTCAGACATCTGGGTAGGGGTAAGGAAAAAAGAAGGTATGGCTGCTATAGGTAGCCATAACATGAGATCAATTACTTTTGCCAGTATTCTTGAGCCGATTGAAGCCTGCTTCTCTGCGACCTTAGGTTTATTTTGTACATGAGTTTTCTGGATCACAGGATTATTAAAAACAGGCTGGGCTGGAGAAGACTGGTAGCCTGCCGGCTCATAACTCAGTTTTCCCTGTGTAAGTTCACCTAATGCTTTCCATTCGGTCATACCTTCATGCCAAGCTAAGTCAGTCAACAAAACCTGCTGACTGGCAAGCATCTGATTGACTTGTTCTAGAGTATACGGGCCTGCCTGTTGATTATTTCTAGCCAAATAAATCTGCATAAATTTTGAATCTCGAATACCTGAAATAAATGAAACAAAAAAGAAAAATATACACTCAAACTTTTCTGCATATATTTAAAGACATCATTAAATATCTTTAATTCATCTGCTTTATAACATATTGCTCTAAATAACTAGTCAAATTTGTCTGTAAACAGGGGAATACGCAGATTTTAAAAGTGAAGTAGCTGTAATCTTTTTATATTAAACCACATTGGAGGAACTTGGAAATCTTAAATATGAGATAGCTGAAAGCTTAAATTTGACTAAGCGGAAGCAGCTTAAAGTAGAGTGAGGCAAAACAGATTATAACTAAAAAAATTAAGCCTGATGGATCAGGAATAATGACTTTTAAGAATATATTAGTATTTTATATAAGTGCAGCTAAACATCTTAAAGCTTATACAAAATATTTTAAAAAGCCATATTTTATCAAATGGATAAGTTAAAGAGGATGGAGTCTATAACAAGGCAGGCTAGTGTTTCTGGCAGTAAACGATAAAAATATTTTAATTTCCGTATGTGAACACCAACGGCAGCTTAGAAACCAAAAAGTCTAATTGCAAAATAAACCGGGATTATAATTATCTAATAATCCCGATTTAATCTGATTGTGATTAATTATGCAGCCTAGTTTGCTAGTCTGAAATAAGAATAGCTGACATTTTTATCTTTATAGACATCATAACTTTTTTGTTTAAAGTCAGAAACCCAACTGTTACCGCTATAGCCAGCTATATGACCATATTGATGTTTTTGGGTACGATGAATTATATAAATATCACCTTCTTTAGGATGGTCAAAAGAGGGTTTAATTTCACGATAACCCAGAGAAAGCAAAGTATTTCCCCAGTCTGAAGCTGCAACAGGATGAGACTGTATTTTGGCACCAGCAGATTGCAATGCAACTCGAATACTTTTAGCGCATTTACTGGTACTGGATTGACGAGTAATACTCTTTAATTTATTGGTGAAAGTATCAAGGTCAAAATAATCTGAAACCATACCTCGGACACCACCGAATGGACCTGAGTGGGGAGTAGAAGACTCTACAATAACCTGTGGCTGAGGCGTAGAATGTAAATAAGACGTATCAGAAAGAGAATAATCGTAAAGCATTTAGAACATAAGATAACTTAAGACGGCAGTATAAATAACACAATTATCTCATAAATAACACGAATGTAATATTTTGAAATATTATTACATTACAGTTAATCAAAGTTTTCTATTTTTAAAGGGAAGAAGCCAAACTAGAAATCTTGATGTAAATTAGATTGAAAATTAACTTTCTAGTATCCTATTGAATCTTGTAAGAATGACTATTTTCCGGATATAAATAAAATTTTTGGTTAAAATGTGAGCTTTTGTGATGAGTTGTTATATAAATTACTTGTTGTTTTAGAGGTGTAAATGTAAACTTCGTCACAGTTAAAGAACTTTTAAGTTTATTGCCCATACTCAATGTATGGGTATTTTTTTTGAAAGTTGAATGAGTGGGTTTAAATTTTAATTTTTAAAGAAAGAACATGATTAAGTAGTCATTTTTATTTGATCTAAACTTTTAATATAGTGAAAATTATGGAAAGAATTCATACAGAACAGTCACTAAGCCTTTACCTGACAGAGTCTTATAAGGGCGTAACTAAGACTAATTTGAACATCCTGCCGGGTAGCCAAGAAGGTTTTTCGCTCAATGAACTGTATGAAAAATCTAAAAAATTCGAGGACGAACTTAAAGCTGAAGAGAATGAAGTAGTAAAGTTCCAAAAGAAAATGATCATTTTAATCTGGGCTTTTTTCATCATCATCGGGCTTCTTGTGACGTTAAGCTATTAGATTAAAAATTATAAATAATTGTAGAAATTCATAACTTTCATTAAAGTAATTTTAAAATATCATCACAGTTTGATTGTCTGTCTCTATAAAGTTGCGTCCAGAAAAAGTAAGCAATTTCTACCTATCTAAATTATTTATTTACTTTTAATAAGACTGCTTAAACTGGTGTTAATTGTAATAAAAAAGGCCCTGTTGGGCCTTTTTTATTACATATATTTAATTAAGACTGTTTAATTTTTTCTTCAGCAAGAAAGAACCAGGTATCCAAAACAGAGTCCGGATTAAGTGAAACCGACTCGATACCCTGTTCCATTAACCATTTCGCCAGATCTGGATGGTCGGAAGGGCCCTGACCACAAATCCCTACATATTTGCCTGCTTTACGACAAGCATGAATAGCCATAGACAATAGGGCTTTAACTGCTGGGTCACGTTCATCAAACAGGTGGGAAACAATACCAGAGTCACGGTCTAGACCAAGAGTAAGCTGTGTTAAATCATTAGAACCGATAGAGAAGCCATCAAAATGTTCAAGGAACTGCTCAGCCAAAAGTGCATTGGTTGGTAATTCACACATCATGATTACTTTAAGGCCATTCTCGCCACGTTTAAGTCCATTCTGAGCTAGTAGTTCAATAACACGTTTTGCTTCAGTAACAGTGCGTACGAATGGAATCATGATCTGGATGTTAGTCAGACCCATTTCATTACGTGCTTTTTTAAGTGCACGGCATTCCAGCTCAAAACAGTCACGGAAGTTGTCAGAAACATAGCGGCTTGCACCACGGAAGCCCAGCATCGGGTTTTCTTCTTCCGGTTCATATAATTTGCCACCAATCAGGTTGGCATATTCATTTGACTTGAAGTCGGACATACGGACAATAACAGGCTTGTCTGCAAATGCAGCTGCAAGTGTTGCAATTCCTTCGACCAGTTTTTCTATATAGAATTCAACTGGAGAAGAATAGCCTGCTGTGCGTGCCATAACTGCTGCGCGGGTTTCACGTGGCAGGCTGTCGATATTAAGCAGGGCTTTAGGGTGCACACCAATCATGCGGTTAATGATAAACTCTAGGCGAGCAAGACCAATTCCCTCATTTGGCATTTGTGCAAAATCAAAGGCACGGTCTGGGTTACCCACATTCATCATAATCTTGAATGGAAGCTTCGGCATAGATTCGATTGAGTTACGCTGGACTTCAAAGTCGAGTGCACCTTCATAGATGAAGCCAGTATCACCTTCAGCACATGAGACGGTAACTTCCTGACCATCTGCCAGTACTTCAGTCGCATTACCGCAACCTACAATGGCAGGAACACCAAGTTCACGTGCAATAATTGCTGCGTGACAGGTACGCCCACCACGGTTGGTAATAATGGCAGCAGCACGTTTCATGACTGGTTCCCAGTCAGGATCGGTCATATCTGATACCAGAACATCGCCTTCTTGCACTTTGTCCATTTCTTTTATGGAAGTTACAATACGAACTTTACCTGAACCGATACGCTGGCCAATAGAGCGGCCTTCACAGATCACGCTACCACGCTGTTTTAGCAGATAACGTTCCATTGTGCCCACATCTTGACGACTTTTTACGGTTTCAGGACGTGCCTGAACAATATAAAGCTGGCCATCATCGCCATCTTTTGCCCATTCAATATCCATTGGTGAGCCATAATGCTCTTCAATGATAAGGGCCTGTTTAGCCAGTTCATGTAATTCATGATCATTCAGTGCAAACTGCTGGCGTTCCTGTTTTTCAACATCAACCACAACCACTGACTTACCAGCAGAACCTTCATCACCATAAATCATTTTCTGGTGCTTGGAGCCAAGGTTACGACGTAAGACTGCATGCTTGCCGCCTGTCAATAAAGGTTTAGACAGATAAAATTCATCAGGGTTTACTGCACCCTGAACAACCATTTCGCCTAATCCATAAGAAGCAGTGATAAATACAACATCACGGAAACCAGATTCGGTATCAAGTGTAAACATTACACCTGCAGCACCTGTCTCTGAGCGAACCATACGTTGAATACCAGCAGAGAGCGCAACTAAGCTGTGTTCAAAACCTTGGTGCACACGATAAGCAATGGCGCGATCATTAAAGAGAGAAGCGAAAACTTCCTTGATAGCAATCAGCACATTGTCAATACCACGAATATTCAGGAAGGTTTCCTGCTGGCCTGCAAATGATGCATCTGGTAAATCTTCAGCAGTCGCAGAAGAACGAACGGCAACCGCGATATCAGGGTTGCCGTTTGAGAGAGCTGCAAAAGCTTCACGAACTTCTTTTTCTAATTCTGCAGTAAGTGGAGTGTCAACAATCCATTGACGAATTTTAGCTCCGGTTTCGGCCAGCGCATTAACATCATCAACATTTAATTGAGCAAGTTCAGCTTGAATCTTAGCGTTCAGGCCGCTCTGTTCGAGAAATTCACGATAGGCAGCAGCAGTTGTAGCAAAACCACCAGGTACCGATACACCAGCATTGGATAAATGGCTGATCATTTCACCCAAAGATGAGTTTTTCCCACCCACGAGTTCAACGTCGTGTTTCCCTAGTTTTTCCAGACCGATTACGCGCGCTTCCAAAGTTGTTACTCCACTTTTGCTGTATTAATCACTATCTTGGCATGAAATTATCTTAAAGCGCTTAGGTTTTTGATTTTACTAAGCGACAGTCATGTAAGATCGGTTTACTATAAAGATTATATAGTACTAAGACAAATGTTTGAGGAGAATTTTAATGACAGAAGGTAAACAAATTAAGCGGAGTGTGTTTTTTATTTCTGATGGCACTGCGATCACCGCTGAAACCTTAGGTCACTCCTTATTAGCCCAGTTTCCTCATGTTGATTTTGATATACACATCATCCCTTATATCACTACTGAAGAAGCTGCAACCAAAGTCGTCGAAGAAATTAATACCCGTGCAGATCAAGAAGGCGAGCAGCCTTTGGTATTTGATACGCTGGTTGACCCTAACGTGCGTGATATTATCAATACGGCTAATGCAGTAAATCTGGACGTATTTGAGGGCCTTATCAGTAAGCTTTCCGATGTACTTGGCACACCTCCAACGACTTTGGTCGGGCAAACGCACGCTGTAACAGATTCTGAATCTTATAAAGCGCGTATTGATGCAGTACATTTTGCCTTAGATAATGATGATGGAGCACGTACCCGTCATTATGATAAAGCTGATCTTATTTTAATTGGAGTTTCCCGTTCAGGGAAAACACCTACTTCAATTTACCTGTCGCTCCAGTTTGGTATCAGGGTAGCAAACTATCCATTGACTGAAGAGGATCTGGACGATAACCGCTTACCAGCAGTACTTAAAGCACATAAGCATAAATTATTTGGATTGATGATTGATGCAGAGCGGCTGGTTGCCATTCGTACTGAACGTAAGGCCAATAGCCGCTATGCAAGTTTTAGCCAGTGCCAGATGGAATTACGTGCGGTAGAGGGAATTTATATTTCTGAAGGAATTAAATACCTGAATGTCTCAGAAATGTCGATTGAAGAAATTTCTACCCGTATTTTACAGATGACTGGACTTAAACGCCGTATTGGATAAATGTGTTACACAGCAGTATGACAGAACTCATACTGCTATTTTGTATAAAGACTTTTAGCTTGTTAAAATGTAAATCATTAAAGTGAGCAGCAATGTTAAAGAAAATTTTACTCGCAAGTTTACTGAGCTTTTCTTTTTCAAGTTACGCACAAACTCTGAGTCAATTTGAAAGTGGATTGCTCAAGCAGTATCAGCAAACTGAGATAAATAGCCGTATAGATGCAGATCAGTATAATCAGCAAATAGCTGAGGCTATACAAAAACAGTTGCTCAGCAATCCTGCAAGCTTTAATTATTCGTTCAAACAGCTGGTTGATGCAGGTAAATTGTCTATTAATTATAGTCCTGACAAAAAATTAAAATTTTATAGTTTTGATATTTCATCGGGTGGCACCATGCGTGAATTTGAGACTTGGGTACAGATCAATTCAGGAAAGCGTATTATGACCCAGCAAGTACCAACTGCCAGCCTGGTTCAGAATGTCTATCAAACAAACTTTAAAAATATGACTGTCTATTTAGTGCGCGACATCGTCATTGGAAGCAGTCGTGAAGGTGCTTATAGTATTCAGGCGTTGCAACTTTCTCGGCAAAAACTTCGTCCTGTACAGATCTTTGAGACAAAAACTAAAAAGTTAAGTGAGATTGCCGTCGAGTATGATCGTGCGAATTTCCCTGAAAATCAGCCAGCATTTGAAGATTACCAACAGCTACCGCAGCAATTTATTCGGGTATCAAAAGACCTGAAGTATATTGATATCCGTGTCATTCAGGCATCCGGGAAATTGACTTCACAATATTTGCGCTATGTTAAGGCCGCAACGGCTTACCATTATCAGGGTACGGTGCAGTAAAAATCTTTTGGGTAAAAAAAGAGGCCTTAATTGCCTCTTTTTTATTTATTTTAATTTTAAACATAAGTGGTAATAATTACGTCTATTAGATGTTCGACACCTTCCATACTCTGTATGGAATCGGCATTAATTCTGACCACAGGCCAGGTGATCAGTTTACAGTTATCGCGTTGCAGGGCTATGTAGTAATTATCCGATTTAAAAAACTTTTTATTTTCTGCACCTGTATTTGGTGTCAATTGGCGTCTTAACCACGTTTCTTTAACTTGGGCCTCAAGATGGCGGATAGCCAGCAGACTTTTAATACGATTATTAAATAAGCGGCGATTTTTGATAATTAACGGATGAGAAATCAGTTTGTGAATATGACTCTGGGTCTTAGGCAAGATAAAATGGGGAGTAATCTGGAAAACTTTAACAAACTGTGCTTTTTGACAGATACTTTCCAGCTTACTAACAGTAGCCTGATCGGCACCAATAATTGCAACTTTCAAATCGCTTAAATCATACTGGTCAATATGCTCTGATGAAATAAGCTGGCCACGGAAACTCTCAAAGTCCCGGGCAATATTCTGAAAAATAACCGGTTTATGCGGGTCTTTGGATTTAGTATTCATTTTATGCCTCAATTTTTATTGTTAGGATGCAGCTTTTGATTCTGAAGTTAATTCATATATCCAAGAAGGAATCCGAGGTAAAGCCTTTTCTGGAAGCTTGTCAGTCATACTCACCATTGCATCAACGGGAATATGAAAAAATTTCCTGTCTCGGTTAATGACATTTTTAGCATGCCAGTTAATAATTTGGAACCATGGATTACGTCGTCCTTGTTGTGTACGTCCGCCGATTCGAGTGAATTTATTCATTGCTTGATACAGGTTATCTTCAGGTAAGCCCAGTTTAACAATATTGTCGCGCATTTTATTGATCAGGGGTAAGTAGGCTAAAATACCCAGTACTAAACGCGGATCAACAATGCGAGCTGCCATCTGGCCTAGCTGAATCAGATTTTTATGCATTCCCTGCTGCTCCATGACACTGAAACCTACACCTAGATGCCGTGCTTCATCCGCATTGATCAGCTCAAATGCCTGATGACAGACCGGGTCATCTACCGTATCAAGTAAAAATTTACACAATGCACCATCCAGAGCGACTTCAAGCATTGGGATAACTGCACCAAGAATATAAAAGGGCATATCATCGGCATAGGTATCGAGCCATTCAATAATCAGGCGCAAATTCTTGTTGGGTTTGGGGATATCGCTCTCAAGCATTCCCCAGCGTTTCATCAGTGCCATTTCTGCATTCGCATGGCGTTGTTCTTCAGCATGGAAAATGGCATACATTTCGCGTAGGGTTGCATTAGGTGCTTTTTTTGACATGGCTGAAAATGCCCGTGCACCCACATGTTCGATCCACATCAGATCAGCCATAAAGTCTTTTAGTTTTGGCCATTATTCTGCGGTAATTTTTTCCCGACCTGGCGCATTCCAGTCAATATCGGATAAACACCACTGAGTACTTTTGACCTTTTGCAGCATTTTTTCCAGATCGATAGTTGCCATAGCTGTCTTCCTGTATTTTCTATTTTTTAATAGTGTAGGAAGCTGTAGCACTAAAAGAATAGGCAGAAATGCTTAAACTTGATGGACAAAAAAGTCAATGAAGTAAAGTATTGATTGTTGAATAATTTTTTAGCTAAATTATTGATAATAAAAGAAAGGCTTGTCATTTTAGGACAAGCCTTATCTTTAAATAGAATCTCATTAGGCAGAATGCTTAAGATCCATCAGTAAGCTAAACGTTTCAAGTCGTTTTTGAGTGTCATAAATATCACAGGTAAAAATAAACTCATCAACTTCATAATCATGCAGCAACTGTTCTAAGCCGGCTTTAACAGTAGCAGGGGAGCCAATCTGGCCCATTGCATAAAAGTTACGTACAGAGAGCTGTTCAGCTGGTGTCCACAAGCCATCCATACTTTCTACAGGTGGTTTAAGTTTTAGGCTCTGACCACGAATAAGCCCTAGAACACGCTGATAGGCACTGGTAGCCAGATAGTTTGCTTCTTCATCTGTAGGTGCAACGACGACCGGTACGCCCATAGAAACATAAGGTTTTTCAAGATACTCGGAGGGTTCAAAATTTTCTCTATAAAGCTGAATGGCCTGACCAAGCATACGCGGTGCAAAATGAGAAGCAAAAGAGTAGGGGAGCCCGAGCCTTGCTGCCAGCTGTGCACTGAACAGGCTAGAACCTAATAGCCACACAGGTACATGCGTTCCCTGTCCTGGTGTTGCTACAATTCTTTGTCCGGGTTGAGGTTCTTTAAAGTAGTGCAGGATTTCCTGTACATCCTGTGGAAACTGGTCTTCAGTTTCCTGCCGACCACGACGTAGAGCACGCATAGTTACCTGATCTGTGCCTGGAGCACGGCCCAGACCCAATTCAACCCGATCCGGATATAAGGTCGCTAGAGTACCAAACTGTTCAGCAACGACCAGTGGTGCATGGTTAGGCAACATAATTCCACCTGAACCGACGCGTAAATGCTCTGTATTGGCCAAGAGATATCCGAGCAGAACAGCAGTTGCCGAACTGGCAATCCCGTCCATATTATGATGTTCAGCCAACCATAAACGCTCATAGCCTAGCTTTTCAGCATGTTGGGCTAATTCAAGAGAATGTTCGAGGGAGAAGCGAACGGTCTTGTCATCACGGACAGGAACCAATTCCAGAATAGAAAATCGAGTGTTGGCAAGATTAGGCATTATGATTCCAGATTAAGACAATTACTGAAAAGCATACGACTTTAAACAGGTTTTGTATATCGATAAAAAACGATATAAATACAAAAATAAAAAAAGCATCCGAAGATGCTTAAAGAGATAACTGGGAAATTAATTAATAACGTTTACCATTTTTATAATGACCTAAATGGCGGCCATTATCAGTATAGCGGTTGTTGTTGTAGCGGTAATCATTGTAACGATAACGATTTGAGCTATAACGACGCTCATCCCGGTCATCATAACGACGGTCTTCACTTACACGCTGGCCTAATACTGAGCCGCCGGCAGAACCTAGCGCCGCACCAATATAACCACCATTTGTACCGCCCATATTCTTCCCAACGCTATAACCTGCTCCGGCACCTAGGGCACCTCCAATAATTGCGCCATTACGGTCGCGCTTATTGCTGGAAACCGCAGCACCTGCACCGCCACCTACAGCTGAGCCAATCATTGCTCCTGTTTGTCCACCCATGTGCTGCCCAATTGCGGCACCTACTACACCGCCTAAAGCGGATGTAATTGCAGTATTGGTTGCATTACCTGCATTACCTGCTGTCATACCCATGGCTGAGGTTGCTACAACAGCGATCATTAGAATTTTATAGTTCATGAGTACACCTGTAAATATATCTGAATCTGATTTCTATAGATCAAAATTAATAGTGCAAACCTGACTCAGCATGAAGATAACGTTATGAAATTGTATTTTGCTTATCCTTAATTTATCCGTAATTGTGCATACCCGTCTTATGCATTAAAAAAGCACCCGAAGGTGCTTGAATCTTGACTGCTATTATTAACGGTGACGACGGTATTTTTTATTCCATTGACGAGAGTTATAATAACGGCGGTCATCGTCTTTATCTTTAGCGATTTTATTGCCTAAAGCTGCGCCTCCGGCTGCTCCCAGTGCGGAACCGATCAGGCCACCAGTTGAACCACCCATCTGTTTACCCAGGGCATAACCACCTACACCACCTACACCACCACCAATCGCAGATTCAGTACGGTTACGTTTATTACTCGCTACAGCTGCACCACCTGCACCACCTAGTGCCGAACCAATCATTGCACCAGTGTTACCACCCATATTTCTACCTAATGCTGTGCCTGCTACACTTCCGAGCGCACTTGCTGCTGCAACACGAGTGGTGTTGTCTGCATATGCATTTACAGTCATCATTGATGTAGTTGCTAAGGCTGCACTTAATAAAACTGTATTTAATTTCATTTTGTTCTCCATGTGCTCAGAACTTTTGAGGCTTATGCTTTCGTTGTGAGAAATGTAACAAAACGATTCGTACTAAATATGGAGAGCTGTCTCTGTATTTATAGTGTTTGGTTTCAGCTTTGTATGCTTTCTATTAAAAACGTCTAAAATCACGGCAAATAACTAGATTTTTAAAGCAAATATGGATGAATTCTGAAGATTAGCCTCCATATCTCTAAAAAATTTATAGAGGCAAAGTGTTACCTGCCAATAATGATGTCTTTTAAAAGTCAGAATCGGTACACTATGCGCAATTTTCTGATATGGCAGACTGTTTGATCGCTTTTAACAGTCGAATGCTGTTTGACTTGAGACATATTAAAAGATGAAAGAATCGCTACGTTTACGCCTTGATCAGTTATCTGACCGTTATGAAGAGCTGACCGCACTGCTGGCAGATGCTGAAGTTATTTCTGATAATAAACGCTTTCGCAAGCTGTCCCGGGAACATAGTGATCTAACTGAAATTACCGAAGTTTGGGCCAAATATCGTCAAGCTGAAGCAGATATTGAAACAGCTGAAGCCATGCTTTCTGACCCTGACTTTAAAGAAATGGCTCAGGAAGAAATTAGAGAGAACCGGGCCCTGATAGAGTCACTTGAAAGTCAGCTTAATATTCTGATGATTCCAAAAGACCCAAATGATGCCAATGCCGCATATCTGGAAATTCGTGCTGGAACAGGCGGTGATGAGGCGGCAATTTTCTCTGGTGATCTGTTCCGTATGTATAGTAAATATGCGGAATCATGTGGATGGCGGCTCGAAATTCTCTCTGAGAATGAAGGCGAACATGGCGGTTATAAAGAAATAATCTGTCGTGTCGATGGTGATGGTGTTTATGGCCGCATGAAATTTGAAAGCGGTGCACATCGAGTACAGCGTGTACCAGCCACAGAATCCCAGGGGCGGGTACACACTTCAGCATGTACTGTAGCGATACTTCCTGAAGTAGATGTGGATACCACAGTAGACATCAATCCGGCTGATTTACGTATTGATACTTATCGTGCATCAGGTGCCGGCGGTCAGCACATTAATAAAACGGACTCAGCTGTACGTATTACCCATATTCCTACCGGCACAGTAGTTGAATGTCAGGAAGAGCGTTCGCAGCACAAGAATAAAGCCAAAGCGATGTCACTTCTGGTTTCACGTTTAGAGAATGCTAAACGTGCTGCACAAGAATCTGCCACTTCTGAAATGCGCCGTGATCTGGTGGGTTCGGGCGACCGCTCTGAACGTATTCGTACCTATAACTATCCGCAGGGACGGATGACTGATCATCGTATTAATCTCACATTGTATAAGCTAGATGCCATTATGGAAGGTGATCTAAATGAGCTTTTAGATAGCTTGCATCGTGAATATCAGGCTGATCAGCTGGCAATGCTGGCACAGGAAAATGGCGGCTAATGAAACTTAGTGAGGCCTTGACAATTCGGGGCATACCAGACAGCTATGAACGTCAGGAAAATATCTGGCTACTTGAACATATTCTAAATATAAAAATGTTTGAGTTCAGGTTCCGTCAGGATAAAGAGCTGACGGCCGAGCAGCAGCATGCTTATCTGGCTGCATTGGCTCGACTGGAAGCCGGCGAACCTCTCGCATATATTCTTGGTTCACAGCCATTCTGGACACTTGATCTGAAAGTGACCCGAGATACACTGGTACCACGGCCAGATACTGAAGTACTGGTCGAAACTGTTTTGACGCTGGACTTGCCTGAAGAAACCAAGATGGTGGATTTAGGCACAGGTACAGGTGCCATCGCTCTGGCGCTAGCCTCAGAAAAACCTCACTGGTCGGTTCTGGCTACTGATGTTTATATGCCCACCCTTACAGTTGCCCGTGAAAATGCAGACAAACATGGTTTACAGCAGGTAGAGTTTGCTTGTGGAGCCTGGTTTGCAGCATTGAACCAGTTACCTGAGCCTATATTTGATTTAATCGTATCCAACCCACCCTATATCGATGCAGAAGATCGGCATATGAAAGATCTGGCCACAGAGCCGGTACGGGCTCTCGTTGCGCTTAAGCAAGGTCTGGCTGATTTGGAGACGATTATTGAGCAGGGTAAAAGCTGGTTAAGACCAGAAGGCTGGATTGTACTGGAGCATGGGTATGAACAAGCAAAAGCCGTACGCTCTTTCTTTGAGAATAAAGGGTTTGAGTCGGTTCGTACTGTAAAAGACTATAGTGGCAATGATCGAGTTACATTGGGTCAGCTAATCTGATCGAAACTTATTTATATCGGGGCTTCATTAGGAGCCTTTTATTTACTGGTCATAATTTTGCTAACCTAAGCCTTAGCTTTCTATAAATTTCATCAAGTGGCCTGTTGTTTTTCCGGTATCCTGAGCAGGATAATTACGAAAATTACAGTAGCGGGAAACAATATTTAACGCCATCTCTCAGCCGATAAAAAGTATTGCCATTCTATTTTAACTATTTAAAGCTGTTTTAAGTAGATGACAGAAACTAAAAGAGATTTATATAATTAATAGATAATTAAAGTTATCCCGCTAGCTATAAAAGAAATTTCTTCGCTGACCACAGACTGTTTTTATGGTCATTCTCTTTAAAGTGCAAGTTAGAGCTTGCTCCGATTCTGCCGATAAGTACCCGGACTGACCCCTGTCCACTTCTTGAAGGCACGGTGAAAAGCACTGGCATCATGAAAGTCGAGTTGTTCACTAATATCTTGTAATGAAAGATCAGTATGGGTCAGATATTCAATGGCTATATCACGACGGATATCATTTTTTAGCTGCTGATAGCTTACACCTTCATATTTTAAACGTCGATGCATAGTGGTTTCTGACAGATTAAAGCGAGCAGCAATGTCGGTAAGTTCCGGCCACTCTGCTGGTATAAGCTTACTTAAGTATTTACGAATACTAAAGCTTAAGGAATCAGGATTTTTATAACGAACCAGAAGATTCTGGGGAGTATGCTTTAAAAAATCGTACCAGGCATTTTTATCTTTCTTAATTTTTATTTCAAGATAATGCCGGCTAAACTCAATCCGGTTTTGAGAAGCGCCATAGTAGATTTTTTCACAGAACCGAACCCGATAATCCTGATCATCTAGAGGCTGCATGCACCGCAGTTCAATTTTATCCAATATCACACGCTGGCCACTCAACCAGCATATTAAGCCATGTACCAGCATCAGATAAGTCGCGTAACTGAACATCCGTTTGACTGGACCTTGATCATGCAGCACCAGAAAAGCTTTATCTTGTTCAAGCTGAAGCTCAGCCTGTAAATCATCCAGTATAAAGTTCAGAAACTTCAGCATATCCTGAACTGCTTTTTCAAGTGTCTCTGCCTGTAGCAGCATTTTACTGAGTAACTGGTAACTACCACGACGCATGGGATGGCTATCCATCCCGAAGAACTCATCATTCATGTGATCAGCCAGTTCAGTCCAGAGACAGGCATATGCTGAAACCGGAATACGTGCTTTGGCTGAGTGCAGAATTTCAGGTGCTATTTCTGCTTTTTGCAGAATGAGCCGGGTATCAAGTCCACGGCTATAGGCCACCATCAAGGCTTCATGAACCAGACTGACGGATATTGTTCCTTTGCTTTCTTCTAAATCTGTCCGGTCCATTATATTTTCACTTGATCCCATCATGAATAATTGTTTGTAGAGCAGTTGGCCAGATTGCCCAAAACTGGCATCGCAATTGCACAATTTGGAAATTGTACTGTAAATAGAGAGCCATTACCCTGCATTTAACTAAACGTTTTATTTGAAAAATATCGACAGCCGGATCGAAAAATATGAAAACTCAGGGAAAAGTATTTGTTATTACGGGTGGTGCTTCAGGCTTGGGCGCTGCCTCAGCACGACAATTGACCGGACAGGGTGCGCAAGTAATTCTGGTCGACATGAATCAGGATGCTGGTGAGCAGATGGTTCAGGAGCTGGGACCAAAAGCCCAGTTTGTAAAACTTGATGTTACAGATGAAATCGCTGTCCAGCAGCTTTTTATCAATATCTCACAACAGTTTGGTGCATTGCACGGCTTAATCAACTGTGCCGGGATTGCACCTTCAGCCAAAATACTGGGGAAAAATGGGCTACATGAGCTCGCTCTATTTCAACGTGCTCTGGACATCAATGTAACTGGTAGTTTTAACATGCTGCGCTTTGCAGCTGAGTTAATGTCCAGAAACTCTATTGAAGAAGGGGAGGAAGAGCGCGGTATTATCATTAATACGGCATCTGTAGCGGCATTTGAAGGACAGATCGGGCAGGCTGCATATTCGGCCTCTAAAGGTGCTGTGGTGGCTATGACCTTGCCGCTGGCCCGTGAATTGGCACAACACGCTATTCGGGTCATGACTATTGCGCCAGGTATCATGGAGACTCCAATGCTACAAGGCCTGCCAGAGAAAGTGCAGGAAGCATTAGGACAAATGGTACCGTTTCCACCACGATTAGCTAAACCCGCAGAGTTTGCCAAACTGGTTGCTCATATTGTTGAAAATACCTATTTGAATGGGGAAGTAATTCGTCTGGACGGTGCAATCCGTATGGCTGCCAAATAATACAAGGAAGTAAGCTGATGATTTTAACTGCCGAGCAACGTATGGTTCAGGACATGCTTCGTGATTATTCACAGCAAAAACTGAAACCCACTGCTGCCCACCGTGATAAAACGCATGAATTTCCTGCTCAGGAACTTAAAGAGCTGGCTGAGCTGGGTGCTTTTGGTATGGCGATACCAGTTGAATGGGGTGGAGCTGGACTTGACTATATTTCACTGGTGCTTGCTCTAGAGGAAATAGCGGCAGGTGATGGTGCAATTTCAACCATCATTAGCGTACAGAATTCATTGCCTTGTGGTATTACCTATGCATATAGCACTGAGGCACAAAAGCAGGAGTATCTGACCCGCTTTGCCTCAGGTGAATGGCTGGGCTGCTTTTGTCTGACTGAACCGCATGTTGGTTCAGATGCAAGTGCTATCAGTTGCCGTGCTGAACGTGACGGTGATGAATGGGTCATTAATGGCACCAAGCAGTTTATTACCTCAGGTAAACATGCACAGGTTGCGCTGGTTTTTGCAGTTACAGATAAAACCGCAGGCAAAAAAGGTATCTCGTGCTTTTTAGTACCGACTCATACACCTGGTTATGTGGTCGCAAATATTGAAGATAAAATGGGACAGCATGCCTCAGATACGGCCACAATTATTTTTGAAAACTGCAGGATTCCTGCGGAAAATTTGCTGGGTAAGGAAGGAGAAGGTTACAAGATTGCACTTTCAAATCTGGAAGCAGGCCGTATAGGAATTGCAGCGCAATCTGTAGGAATGGCGCGTGCTGCTTTAGACGCTGCTGTACAGTATGCGAATGAACGTAAGGCTTTTGGTGTAGAAATTGTGCAGCATCAGGCAGTGGCTTTTCGTCTAGCAGATATGGCTACACAAATTGAAGCAGCCCGGCAGCTGGTTTTTCATGCAGCTAGTCTGAAAGATGCTGGTCTGCCTTGTTTGAAAGAAGCCTCAATGGCAAAACTGTTTGCTTCTACCATGGCAGAGCGGGTCTGTTCAGATTCTATACAAATTCATGGGGGCTATGGCTATGTAACTGATTTTCCGGTCGAGCGTATCTATCGGGATGTTCGGGTTAGCCAGATTTATGAAGGTGCATCAGATATTCAGAGACTGGTGATTGCACGCGAAGTCACGAAAATCTGAAACTCCACCTCTTTTTAGATTGAAAACTATCATGATCAGCCTGGATAATTTGAGTCATAGGCTGAATATGGCAGCTTATTTGACAGTTTTGGAAATTGTCACCAAAACCTACAAGCTTTATTTTAAGTAAATCAAATTTATATAGAAGCTGAAGTCTCAAAAACTGAAGCAGTGACATAACAATAAAAATAGGGCTATGGCGGATCACAAGTGATCTGTGGCCTTACAGGAACAAGAGGTCATCGGGATGAAGACACTAGAACAGGCATATCAGGATTTTGATCTGCAACAGGTAATTCAGCAACAACTTCTGGGTACGCCTGAAGCTGTCAACGCCTATGTAGAGTGTTGTGAGCGTCATACGGGTTCTAACCGTATTGCCTTGTACTGGCAAGGTAAAGACGGCCAACAGGCCGAGTACAGTTTTGATCAGCTGGCTCAGGCGTCAGGCCAATTGGCAAATTATTTCAAATCATTAAATATTCAGCCGGGAGACTGTGTTGCAGGGCTAATGCCAAGAACAGTGGAATTACTGATTACAATTTTAGCCACATGGCGTATTGGGGCAGTCTATCAGCCACTATTTACTGCATTTGAATCTAAAGCAATTGAGCACAGATTAACCACAGCCAATACCCGTCTGGTAGTGACTCATCACGAACAGCGAACCAAACTAAATGGAATTAGTATTCCATCAATTCTTACAGTCAATCTTGAAGAATACTCTGTGCCTCATCTGGAGAATGAAAGAGATTTTTGGCAAATACTCAAGCAGTATCCTGAAAACTGTCCAGCGACTATGCGCAGCTTTGAAGATGATTTCCTGATGATGTTTACCTCAGGTACGACCGGTCTGGCCAAGTCTGTGCCGGTTCCGCTAAAAGCAATGGTAGCGTTCAAAGGTTATATGCAGCATGCCGTCGATTTGCAAGAACAGGATTCATTCTGGAATCTTGCTGATCCGGGCTGGGCCTATGGACTGTATTATGGTGTTACAGGTCCATTAAGCCTAGGTCATAGTATTATTATGGATGAGCGAGGTTTTACGGTAGATCATGCATTGGAAGTCATTCGCAAGTATCGGGTCAGTAACCTGACTGGATCGCCTACTGCATTTCGCATGTTTTTTGGATTCAAACACAAATTTGACGAGAAAATCAGTGAGCATCTACGTGTAGTTAGCAGTGCTGGTGAGCCTTTAACACCAGAAGTCATTCACTGGTTTAAAGATAGTTTGGGGGTCAATATTTACGATCAATACGGCCAAACTGAACTGGGCATGGTAATTGCCAATCATCATGCCCTGGAGCATCCTAAAAAGGTGGGTTCTGCTGGTTATGCCATACCCGGGCACCGTTTTGTAGTATTGGACTCGCAACATCAGGAACTGGGTGAGGGCGGTATTGGAATTTTGGGACTTGACTGCGAGCAGTCTCCCTTATTCTGGTTTAAGGGGTATGACGGGCATAACCGTAAAGCCTTTGCCGGAAAATATTATTTGACAGGCGATACAGTCAAGCTAAATGAATTGGGTGGAATCGATTTTATTGGACGTGCTGACGATGTAATTACTACATCAGGTTATCGGGTAGGTCCGTTTGATGTAGAAAGTACCCTGCTTGAGTGCGAAGAGGTACTCGAATCTGCGGTCGTGGGTAAACCTGATCCTGAACGCACTGAAATTGTCAAAGCGTTCGTGGTACTTAAAGATCAGTATATGGCTTCTGAGCTACTTAAAGATAAATTACAAACCTATGTGCGTTCGCGTTTATCTAAACACGCTTATCCTAAAGAAATCGAATTTGTAAGTCAGCTACCAAAAACATCGAGTGGTAAAATACAGCGCAACCTGTTAAAACAACAAGAAATTTCTCAAATGGAAAAGAGAAAAGTGGGTTAAGGCATAAGATATTAAAAAAGCACCTATTCAGGTGCTTTTTATACATTGAGGCTGATTAAATTTTGTATCCTCAATACTCTACATAGTTACAGGTCAAGACGCTTATGCTCAGAGTCAGGCTCCTCTGTCTTACCGGTAATGTTACCTTTTAAGACTTTTAAAAGATGTGTAACCTTATTGTCAGTGACATTCCAGTATTCTGCACTAACTGCCTTGGCAACAAGTACACGCACACTTGGGTCATCCTTGCCATCAAACCAGTTTTCTGCCCATGGGTTCCATAACTTATCAATTAAAGCGCGATCTGTACTGATTTCTCCATGTGCACTGATGGATACATAAATATCGTCAGAGGGTTTGGAAAAAGCCAATCCAAGTTGATTACGGCCTGCCTCAACCGCCTGCACAATATCATTGGTATCTTTTAAAATAAAATACACATTCTGGTCTTCATCCATACGTTCTGAGTTCAGCATAGTCATTGGCTGAGCATGAATTTCATGAGTTTCAGTCTGATGACTGATCATTGCAAAACGTACATCTTTAATAAGTTCCCATAATTTTTCACGATTTTCATGTTCTGTCATAACGATTCTCCTAATGTTAAGGTTTTCTTTAATTTAAATGATTTAATCTTGAGAACCTGTTCAGATTAAAACGATTTTTAGGAAAATAAGTCGTTGTCTCACTTAACTTATACATTTCAACAATGAAAGAACTCATCAATAAACAGAAAGTACATAACTAGAGTCTGAGAAGCTTTTAGATGGGGAAATTATGGTTAACATAACGATCTATATTCTGGGAGCTGTTATAGCTTTACTATAAAATCAGCAGTTAAAACTATGAAAGATTCAGGATAGAATTACACACGCCGCAGAGCAGTCAGGGAAATGTAAGGTGATAAAACAAGATAACTGTCAGGAACTGAGTGATAATGAAATGCACTTGTACAGCCGCCAGATTTTACTCGATGGCTGGGATATTGACGCGCAGGAAAAACTCAAGCTGGCAAATGTCCTGATTGTTGGGGCAGGCGGGATCGGTTGCACCTCTGCCGAGTTGCTGGCACGGGCAGGCGTAGGTAAAATTACCGTAATTGATGCTGACACCGTGGAAATCAGTAATTTGCAGCGACAGACTGCTTTTTTGCCACAAGATGTCGGTTTTTATAAGGCTGAAATACTGGCGAAACGTTTAAAAGAGATCAATCCCTATATTCTGGTAGAACATGTTAATCAACGGCTTGATGCAGAAAATATAGTTGATTTAATTGCCAGACAGGACTTGGTTCTGGACGGATGCGATAATTTCTCTACTCGCTATCTGGTAAACCAAGTGTGTTATATACAACAGGTTCCTTTATTGAGTGCTTCAGCCATTGGCTTTCAAGGCCAGCTTTTTATGGTAGAAGGTAACTCTGCCTGTTATGAATGTATTTTTCCTAAAGGCCAGCATACGGATGAAAGTTTGCGCTGTGCTGATTCGGGAGTCTTGGCCACTACACCGGTAATGATGGCGTCATTACAAGCGCATCATGCTTTATTATATTTAGGTTTAAATCTTTTACCATTACGAGAAAAACTTTTACTCTGGGATGGTTTGAGTATGAAACAACGTATACTTAAATTTGAAAACGATACAAATTGTTCAGCCTGTCGAGCAAAAAGCCCTTTAAACTAGGGTGTATTTGTTAAAATCTCTCTCATTATTCTTGTATTTATAAGCTATGAAAAAAAATATATGGTTTGAAAGCATGCGGTCTGTAGCCCGTATAGGTGAAACTGCAGTAATCGCAGCCAAGACAGGCATTAAATATGCCACCGCGGCTGAAAAGCCCAATAATGCTAAAATGATGCGTGAAACTTTTGAATCCTTGGGTTCTACCTATATTAAACTTGGCCAGTTTATTGCCAGTACACCTTCACTTTTTCCACGTGAATTTGTTGAAGAATTTCAGGGTTGTCTGGATCAGACCCCTACTTTGCCTTTTTCTTATATTCAACAGGTTCTGGCTTCAGAATTTGCAGATCGTGACTTGTCTGAAATTTTTGCTTCAATTGATGAGACACCACTGGCATCTGCGTCTATAGCACAGGTTCATGCCGCCAAACTTAAAAGTGGTGAAGATGTGGTGATCAAAGTACAAAAGCCCGGTGTGGAAACCATTTTGTATACTGATCTGAATGTTTTACACTGGGCCACCAAACTTTTGGAAAAAGTCGTACCCAAGGTCAAGTTTGCTTCACTGGCTGATATTGTTGATGAGATCAAGACACGTATGGTACGTGAAGTTGACTTTATTGAAGAAGCACAAAACCTCGATGATTTTATTGAGTATTTGAAAATCAGCCAAAATCAGGCTGCTACAGCACCAAAGGTTTATCATCAGTATTCTACCCGCCGTGTATTGACTATGCAGCGTCTGTATGGCGTACCTCTGACTGATTTTGAGGTGGTGAAAAAGTATGCTAAAGACCCGTCACAAGTGCTGATTACAGCTATGAATACCTGGTTTGGCAGTTTGATGCTCTGTAAGAGTTTCCATGCTGACTTGCATGCAGGTAATCTGATGCTGCTAGAAGATGGCCGGGTAGGTTTTATTGATTTTGGTATAGTCGGACAGTTAAAACCTGAAGTCTGGACAGCCTGTATTGCTTTTATGGATGCGTTGCAGCATACCAATTATCAGGCAATGGCAGAGAATATGCTAAATATGGGCATGACTGACCAGCAAATTGATGTACAGGTTTTAGCAGCGGATCTAGAGCGTTTATTTAGCGGGGTCTTACTGGCAGACCCACAAGAAATACTGTCTTCTAACCCGGCAGACTTAAATGACATCATGATGGATATGGTGGCTGTTGGTGAGCGGCACGGTATTCGGTTCCCGCGTGATTTTGCACTACTATTCAAGCAGATGCTATATTTCGACCGTTTTATGCGTGTTCTGGCGCCATATACTGATATTTATGCGGACCAACGTCTGCAAATGGTGCAGAATATGGATCCGAATTTATTGCTTAAACATTAATTAAATAAGTCAGGTCATTATGGATGCAATTATCATTGAGGGATTAAAGGTCGAAAGCGTCATCGGTTGCTTTAACTGGGAGCGCCAGATTACCCAGCCTTTACTGGTGGATCTCACGATCCACAATGACCTGAGCCGTTCAGCAGCCAGTGATGAGCTGCAAGATACACTTAATTATGCTGAAATCTGTGAGCTGACTACACAGGTCATCAAGCAGGCACAACCAAAACTGATTGAACATGCGGCGCAGTTAGTAATTGAAAAACTTTTTACTACCTTTTTTAGTATTGAATCTATTATTATTACGGTCCGCAAGCCTGCCATTATCGCGCAAGCAAATTCTGTAGGAATTCGTCTTGAACGCCACCGTAACATGCTATCTACTGGCTCTGGCCAGTAATCAACAGCCTCATCAATATTTCCAGTTTGCACGTTCCGCACTGGCACAGTTAGGACGGGTTCACTGGTCTAAAGTTTATCTGATTCCCTGTCGGGATAGTATTGGTGCAGATTACTGGAATGCTGCCTGTCTGCTTGAAAGTCAGTTAAGTGCAAAGCAGATGCAGCAATGGAGCAAAGAACTGGAACAGCAGGCTGGGCGTATCCGGCCTTCTCATTGTATTACTCTCGATGTGGATGTAATTGCATGGGGGAATAACTTGCAACAGTTAAACTTTAATTCTAGAAAGATGCCTCTGCCGCTGGATGTCAGAATTCCACTGCAGGATGTCGGGGTAAAATTACAGCCACAAAAAATCCAGCATCCGTATCCCTGCTGGAATATCGATATGCTGGATTAAAGTAGTTTTATATATCAGAAGACTAAATATTCCTGTGATTTAAAACTAAAGGACAAAGCATTAAATGTAGTAACTGGTTTTAGTCATCAGTTTAGAAATTGCTGTCATGGTCATCCGGACTGGATAAGGCAGATCAACCCCTCCGGCATTCAATGCAGTATCCCGGTGATGCAATTCATCTTCGTTCATCTGTTCCAGAATTTTTCGTGAACGGTCATCTTGGGCCGGTAACTGGCGAAGATGATCTTCCAGATGTAGACTGACCTGACGTTCAGTTTCGGCAACAAAGCCCAGACTATATTTATCACCTGCAATACCGGCAAGTGCGCCCATACCAAATGAAAGGCTGTACCAGACCGGATTAAGCAGGCTGGTGTGGCTATCAAGTTCCTTTAAACGGTCTTCACACCAAGCAAGATGATCCTGTTCCTCAATGGCCGCCTGTTCCATTTCCCGGCGCACATTTGGCAGCTTGGCAGTCAGTGCCTGACCATGATAAAGCGCTTGGGCACATACCTCACCACTGTGATTCACACGCATTAGACCAGCTACATGGCGGGCATCACTTACAGTCAGATGGGTATCAGAACTATGGGCGGGATTATCACGTTGGGCTGTAGTTGCGCCCGGAACCAGACTTCTTAGGGCCTGATCAAAAGATTGAATAAGACGGTCCATACCGGTGTAATGACGCATGGTTAATCCTCCAGGGAGTTTTGAGTATTTTCAAGCATCGGTTTTAGCCTGATCAACAGCCAAATGGTAAAAATAGCACTCAGTACCGCAGTGATGACAAAAAGTATTTTAATATCAATTTTAAGTATGCTTAAGATTAAAATAGAAAAGATGGCGGAACTTACCATAAAAACAGCATTTAATATGTTATTTGCTGCGACCACCCGTGCCCGGTGTGAGCGAGGTGAATAAGCCTGCATCATGGCATACAGTGGAACAATATAAAAACCGCCACTGATACCCAGTAAAGTGACTGCCAGCATGACATGATAATAAACCCAGCCCTGATGGAAAAAATCACTCAAACTCAGCATTTCACCAGTACGTTCGGGTACAAACATCAAGCTGCCAGCAAGATAAAGTGCAAATATAGTCAGACCTACTGCGCCCACAGGCACCATTTTGATATTGACCTCACCACCACCAATCTTGCGGCACAGTAACGAACCGACTCCAATGCCTACAGAGAAAAAGGTTAATAACAGGCTGACCACATTTTCAGAAGCGTGCAGATTTTGCTGGGTAAGCTGAGGAATTTGGGTCAGGTAAGTAGCACCATAAAACCAGTACCATGAGTTGCCAAGCAAAATAGTAAAAATTAATGGCAGACTTTTAGCATATTGAATTGTTTGGAAACTGGTTCTAAAAAAATTCCAGTCAATCTGGAGATCAGGGGCAGATACTTTTTGAGGTAAAATAAAACGGCTGGTTAAATAGCCTAAGCAAGCAATAACTACTACTGTCAGGCTGATCCAAAATAGATTGCCTTGAGAAATTGAGATTACGGCGCCGCCTAAAATCATGCCCATTAAAATCGCGATAGAGGTACCGGATTGAAACAGGGCATTACCAGACATTAACTCTTGTGGTTTTAAGATTTCAGGCAGAATCGCGTACTTAATTGGACCAAAAAAGGTCGAGTGAGTGCCCATCATAAATAGTGCAAGCAACAATAACCATAGGTTACCCATCAGAAAGCCTGCACTGCCAATTAGCATGATCATAATCTCGAGAATTTTAATCATACGAACCAGGCGTGAGCGTTCATAACGATCTGCAATTTGTCCGGCAGTTGCTGAAAAAATAAAGTAAGGCAAAATAAATAACAGGGCAGCTAAATTATTTAGGGTACTGACCGGCACACCTTGCTGGTGAATCCACCCATAAGTAATAACTAATAATAATCCCTGTTTATAAATATTATCATTAAGGGCCCCGAAAAATTGAGTTAAAAACATCGGCAGAAAGCGGCGCGAGTGAAGAAGATGTTCTGGTTTTTCCATGGGCAATAAACTTCATTAGTTTTATTAAGAAATGTGTGTAAATAGTAAAACTCTAAGTAATTTCATGTATGATATTTTTAACCGTTGAGCCATGAAAAACGAACTGTTTTGCCTGATTTCCGGTTTATTTATTAGGAAATTTTTCCACTAAAATAAATTTAGAGTTTTACATGCCTGCAAAAATTAACTTTAAACAGTCAGCTCTGACCCGGTCAATACACCGTATACTGAAAATAAATCATATCAATAAACTGGTCTATACAAATGTATTTTTAAGTATATTTACTGCCTCTGTCTATGCACAAGAGGAACCTATCCCGACTTACCGGCCAGAATCCAAGCCAGTATTAACCAGTCGTAGTGAGGCAAAAGGCCAGCCTGAAGATGATCAGGATGAGATAGCCGCTGCACCTTCCATGACAGAACAAGAATTACAAAAAGTAGTTGAAGAAAAGAAAGAAGAAATAACGCAGGATCGGAGCGTAAATCAGGACAGCTTAAGATTGCTGGAGCAGCAGACAGATCAGGATACTAAATCAGCCTTTAAACCCATAGAGTTTGAAGATCTTGAAGAGTATCCGGTCGAGCAGATTGACCAGAGTATGGCCAATGAAATTTACCGTGTCGCAGAAGAGGCAAAATCAGAGGCTCAAGCATTTCGTGCAGGTTTAAACCGTGCTCCGGAAACGGCTATTCCTGAGGCAAGCCAGCAGGAGCTGACGGCCATTAACCAGGCACCTGTAAATGTTGACCAGTTAATGCAGCAAATTCAGTCAGATCGTGCAATTGTAGCAGAAATCAACGAATCAGGTCGTACATTATCTGCACTGGATACCGGAAAAACTACGCCTAAAGATGCTGAAAAACCGAATATCTTCAAACGAGCCTTGTACCGGATTCGTCCGCCACGAGATATGAGTACAGCAGAAACAGTGCCACGGATTACCGCGACTGTTGAGGGTGCTCCTCCAGAGCTGGCTGCCAATATACGAGGAAAACTTTCCAGTTTTACCCAAGAGTCATTTGAGGACTTTAATAGTGCTTTACCACAATTACGCAGTCTCTCAAATCAGGCTGCGCAGGCGGTGGGTTACTATAACTCGACCTTTCGCTTTGAAAAAGTAAGTGATAGCCGGGTACGGGTATATGTCCAGCCGAATGAGCCGGTACGTATTACCGAGCAGGATATTGAAATTTCTGGGGAAGGTAGTGAACAGCCACAATTTCAGGTTATCGAGCTTATTCCCGATCAGGACGTTGGTGATATTTTTCATCATGGACTTTATGAAGAGACCAAACGCCGTATCACTGATGCAGCTAGCAATAACGGTTATTTCGATGCTTACTGGCGCCTGCATGATGTCAAAATCAGTCAGCCGCAGAATACGGCAGAAATCAATTTGCGTTATGAAACTGGTGACCGATATAGCCTGAAGAAACCTGTATTCCAGATGAGTGATCCTTCCAAACCCTTTCCGCTGGATGATGATATCTTACAGAGTATGGTTCCCTGGAAAGAAGGTGATGACTATACTTCTTGGCGTATTAACACGCTGGCAAACAACCTCACCAATGCGCGCTATTTTAACTATACCTTGGTCGATGCAGTAAAGCCGGATCCGATAGAAAAACCGCTCGAACTTCCGCCAGATATACAGACCCTGCTTGACCAGCAGCAAATTTCTGAACAGACATTAACACAGGATCAGCAACGTAATAAAAGTACTTCTGCGCAGGAAGTTACCCAGAACGTAGTCGATGAAAAACAGTTTGCCGGCACACAGCCAGATATACAACAAGTCTCACTGGCCCGCGAGCAACAGCAGGTCCAGGATGAGCGGGAAGCACAGCAGGAACAGTTACGTGAGCAGGCCCGTGCAGAAAGAAGCATTCCGGTTCTCATTACTTTAAATGCCGATAGTTTAAATAGTGTTGAAACTGGTATTGGTTATGGTAGTGACACAGGCGCGCGCCTGCGTACCCAGTATCGTCGTGCCATCGTGAATCGGCGTGGTCATGCTTTTGACAGTAATCTGGAAGTATCTAAAATCCGTCAGGCGCTTGATGGCCGTTATACGATTCCATATAACCATCCAACTGACGATTATATTAACCTGGTTGGTGGATATGAGCGTGAAGAGCGGGAAGATGTCGGTAAAGGCCTTAATCTGGATATTGAGTCAGCAGTTGCAGGCATAGACCGGATTATCAAAAATCCGCGAGGCCAGTGGCAACATACTTTTGGGGCCCGTTACCGTTTAGACCGGCTGAACCAGCGTGGAAATATCGTATCAGACAGCATACCAGATGCATTCCAGATCCCCGGTTCAAATCCTGAACAGCAGTCTTTACTATTTGGCTATGAAACCTCACGTCTTGACAGCGATGCACGGGTAAATCCAACTCGTGGTTTTAGACAAACCTATAAAGTGGAACTGGGTAGTAAAACCTTACTTTCTGATGCTGATATGGCACTGGTTAATGCTGGCTGGCGCTTTATTTATTCGCTAGGTGAAAATAATGATCATCAGTTCGTGGGGCGTGCTGATGTTGGTTATATTTTTACAGAAGATTTTGATCAGGTTCCCTATAATATTCGGTACTTTACCGGCGGTGACCAGAGCATTCGGGGCTTTGATTACAAGAGCCTGTCACCAGAAGTGTTTGGTTATAAAGTAGGTGGCCAGGCTTTAGCAACGACATCGCTAGAATATAATTATCAATTTAAAGATGGCTGGAGAGCAGCAGTATTTGCTGATGCTGGCAATGCTTATGATAAAGATTTTAATACACCGACCGCTTATAGCGCCGGTTTGGGTATCCGCTGGAGTTCACCGGTAGGACCGATACGTCTGGATGTCGCCGCAGGGCTTTCAGATGATAATATACCTATCCGGTTACATTTTTTTATTGGCCCACAACTTTAATAAATATATAAAATTTTCTCGGGAATATTATGGCTGATGCAGAACAGCGGGTAAATTCACCCGCTCCAGCACCTAAAAAAAATCATCGTAAACGTGTAATTCGTAGTGCACTTTTTGCTTTATTGATTGTGATACTGCTTTTGGCATCCGCATTGGGGATTATGTTTTCTACAGACCGCGGCAGTAAATTTTTACTGGACCGGGTGCTGGAGCGACAGACCTTTATTGTATATGAATATGAAGGTGGGAACTTACTGCGCGGCATTACACTGCGTAATATTCTGGTTAAGGTGAAACAGGTCGATGTAAAAATTGACCGCGCCGAGATTACTTTGGGATGGCGGGCAATACTGCAAAAAGAACTGCATTTGAATTATGCCGACGTGCGTAATTTACAGGTGATTAATAATAAACCTTCTGATGGTAAACCATTTGAATTTAAAGATATTAAACTTCCTTTTGTACTTCGGGTAGATAATGGAACAGTTGACCATTTACTGATTAAAACCACCACCTCTGCAGTGGATTTTTATAATATTGAATTAAATGATGCTCTTTGGTCAGGTACTGAGCTGAACTTCGAGCGTTCACGTATGGATATGGGCTATTTAAGTCTGCGCAATGCAACAGGCCGGATTATCTTTTCAGGTAATTATCCATTAAATGCCATTGGCGATTTGAATATTCCCGCTTTAAGAAATAACCTTAATATTCATGATATTAAAATAGTAGCTAAGGGCAGTCTGGATAGTATTCAGGCGGGTGTGGCCACTAATACTCCAGATTTGCTTACTGGCTGGGTAGTCTTGCATCCGGTACGTGAACATGTGCCTATGTTTGGTGAGCTACAGTTGAATAATTATCACTGGCCTTTAATGACCGAGCAGAAACTGTTCAGTGAAAAAGGCGTAGCAAAGTTTAATGGAGATATTAAACAGCTTGATCTAGATATAAATACCGATCTGAGCGGTAAAGATATTCCTAAAGGTCAATATAATGCCTTGATGAATACTGACTTAGTCAATCAGCTTAATATTACCAATTTAAATGGCCAGCTAATGGGCGGTTCAATTAATCTGGCAGGCAGAGTCGGTTGGGACGAACAGGTAACTTGGGATTTAAAAGGCCGTGCAGACCGCCTTAATCCAGATAATAAAATTTTGCCTCAAGCCGTACGAGATTTCTTGCCACCCTCTTTAGATGCAAATCTTGCTTCTAGCGGTACACTGGAAAACGGGTTGCATGCTACTGGTCTTATAGACTTTGACCGTTATGAAACCTGGAATTTGAAACTGGACCAAAAGGCTGGGGAGACAGGGCGTCCACAACCTATGTTGCTGGATGTGCGCTGGAATAATATTGATCGTGCCGTACCTTATGTGGGCTGGTTAAGCAGTGAATCCGGCCGCGTTAATCTAGCCTTGGTCGAAGGTCAGCAGAATATCCATGTGGCAACAGTAGTCCGCCGTAATGAAGAAGGTATGTTGCCACCGGGTCAATATAATGCTCAACTCAATCTGAAAAATAATATTCTCAATGTACCTGCGTTCAGCTATAAGGCAGCTCAAGGTGGTCTGAGTGGGCATGCCAAAGTTTTACTTCCGCATGAGAAGCGTCGGTTAAGCTGGAATGCTTTTATAAAAGCCCAGAACTTTAATCCGCAAACTGTTGTTGCCAGTGCACCTGTCAATTTATTAAATGGTTCAGTCAGCGGTAGCGGCTATGCACGGCCAAACCAGCAGATTATTCAACTTAAGAATATCAATCTGTCTGGTCGACTGGCCCAAAATCAGCAGGAAACTGTGCAGCTCAGTGGTAACAGTAATATTGCCTTGCTATTCCGGGATGAGAAGTCTGGCGGAGGGCTACGCGGTTTTGGTGTAAATTACGATGGTTCGCTTAATGCCTTTAACCAAGGTAAGGGCTTGTTGAAATTACGCATGTCAGGTACACCAGAACTTATACGAATTAAAGAGCTGCAACACAAGGGAATAGCCGGACAAATACAGGCTAATGGTCTGCTTAATTTGAAAAATGGAATAAGCTGGGACCTGAATGCTTCATTAATCCGGTTTAAACCGCACTATTTTGTTTCTAGCGTTAAGGGTGAGTTGTCTGGAAATATCAAGACACAAGGGGTTTGGTCAGATACTTTAAAACGTATTAACCTTCAGAAACTAAATCTTGCAGGATTTATTAATAACCGGCCTGTACGAGGACGGGGCAATCTGGCGGTAGTCATTGACTCCAGAGAGCAAGGTCTTTTGCCTCAGCAGTTTGAAGCTAATAACTTGTTTCTGGCATATGGTAAAAATCAGGTACAGGCAACAGGTAATGCCCAGAACCTGAGAATCAAAATTAATGCGCCTGCATTATATGAGCTATACAGCGGCTTACGTGGTCGTGCTTATGGCTATGTTAATTTACAGGCTCAACCCCGCTTAAGACTGACTACAAATCTGGTAGTGGATAATCTGGCACTGAACAATCTGTTCAGTATACGCAAGCTCTCGGTTCGAGGTGAGTTGCCATCTTCAGATACAGCACCTACAGTTTTGACTGGACGTCTTGAAAACCTGCGCCGTGGTGACCGAGAAATTCGTGAAGGAGTGATTCGGATTGCGGGTACCCGTAAAGCCCATGTGATGACAGCTGAGGCAAATAACCGCCATACTCGTTTTTTTGTACGTTTGGCAGGTGGTTTTAATACACAAAATGACTGGTTAGGCCAGATACAGCAAGGGGATTTCAACTCGACACGTACACATCTGGTTCAGCAGCAAAATGCTCCGGTAATTTATTCGGCTGCGCGTACTGAACTTTATGTTGGGCAGCATTGCTGGGCCAGTCAGCAAAGTCGATTATGTCTGGATCAACCTTTGCGTGTGAGTAAAACCAGAGGCAGTGCCTCACTGGTAACAACTAATCTTGATTTGAATGATTTTGCTGCATTTATGCCGGAAGGTCTGGCAGTTACCGGGAAACTGAATGGGTATGCAAGAGCATCATGGGCGCAAGGAAGTAAACCGAAAATTGATGCGCGGCTGGTTACCCGAAATGGTGAAATCGGTATGGCTGCGGAAGATCCGCAGGAAGTATCGACGGCTGTACGTTATGATGAACTGAGTGTAATTGCCAAGAGTATCAGTGAAGGATTGCAATTACGTCTTGATGTAACCACCCCAGCAATTGGTACAGGTTATGCAAACGTGGTTATTAATCCTTATCAGACCCCGATGCCAATGCGTGGTGAAGTCGCTTTTGACCGGATTCAGCTCAGTGTACTTAAGCCATTTATTCAGGATGTGCGTTCACTTAGTGGTACTTTATCACTTGCCGGAAAAATTGGTGGTTACTTAACCCAGCCAGAATTTAATGGAGATCTACGCTTAAAAGACGGCGCTATCAGCATGATTTCACTGCCAGTAAATCTGACCAATATCCAAGTTTATTCAGCTATCCGTCAAGATCAGGCCACCATTAATGGTGCTTTCAACAGTGGCCGTGGAGTAGGCTCTTTAACGGGTAGTGTGGACTGGCGTAATGATCCGAGAATTCAACTCAGTTTGAAGGGTGAGAATCTGCTCATCCGTCAGGCTCCTCTGGTAACTGCTGTAGTGACTCCGGAAGTATCTTTAGACGTATTGCCAATGAGTAAGCGTTTGACACTTAAAGGTAAGATTGATGTGCCACGCGCGCTTATTTCTATGCCGGAATCCAGTGCGCCAGTAGTAAATGTATCTTCAGATGTTCGTGTAGTACAGGAAGGCCAGGATCAGCTTTCAATCCTGCGTTCAGCCCGACCGTGGGATATCCGTGCCGATGTGCAGGTCAATCTGGGTGATCAGGTGATCTTTCAAGGCTTTGACAGTCGTATTCCACTGTTGGGCCGGGTTTATCTGACCCAGCGCGGTCTGGAGACTGCAATGAATGCTAATGGTGCCATCGGGGTGAGTCGTCAAGTAAAAATTGAAGCGTATGGCCAGCGTCTGGACTTGAATCGGGCAATTGCACGTTTTAATGGTCCTCTATCTAACCCGTCACTTGATGTTGAAGCCAGTAAAAATGTTCAGGGCAGTACTGTCGGGGTACGTGTGACGGGTACAGCATCCAGTCCAAATATCCAGATTTATAATGATGCTGGACTTTCTGAGCAGGAAGCATTAAATGCGATACTTACCGGGCGAATTAATGAAGGTACAACTGGTCTGAATAATGCAGAAGGCTTTAGATCCGATGTAAATAATACAATTGCAGCAGCGGGTATCAGTCTGGGGCTGGGTGGTACACGTGCCTTTACCAATCAGATTGGGCGTACTTTTGGTTTAAGTGGTCTGGCGCTAGATGCACAGGGCACCGGAGATGATACTCAAGTGAGCCTGACCGGTTATATTACGCCTGACCTTTATATCCGTTATGGAGTTGGGGTATTTACACCGGTTAATACACTTACCGTTCGTTACCAGGTGAACCGTCGCTTATATCTGGAGGCGAGCCAGTCGCTAGAACGTGCTATAGATCTATTTTATAACTGGCGTTTTTAATCTGTTTTCAAATATAGACAAACAGGACATTCTTTCGAAAATGTCCTGTTTTTTTGCAAATTCTAAACGGTAAAAGTAAATGAAATTTCAAATATTTTTATCCACTATTTCGTACAATAACTCATTAAATAAGTTATATACTTAATATGAGAACAATAATGAAACCATAATAGAATAATCAGGAGAATGAGTATGCTCGTGATACGAAATCCCGGGGTGTATCGCATGCATCGTGCTGTAGCCATTTTGTATGTCGCAGCTATTTTCATCCTACTATTTTTTGTACTGTATTTTCCGCAGGTGCCTGAAAAGAAATATATTAATCTGGCTTTTATAGTGTTGCTGGTTATGCTGGCACTGGCTCATGTCCGAGCCGCAATTGAAGTCAAATATGGCACAGATTATGGTCGGCGCCTGTCTCGCTTACTTGGTATTATTTTACTTTTTAGTTTTCCCATCGGTACGGCTATTGGTATCTATATATTAATCAAAACGAAAGCACAGTACTGGCAACCTTATAATGCCCGGTACTTAAGTTATGGTGATTAACTCTAAATGATCAGGGCTTCGGCTTTTGAGGGCTAAATGCTCGCTATATAGCATTGAAGTTGGGTATGATACGGGCCAAGAGGAGAGTGCAGATGAAGAAAATTATTGTAATAGGTACTGCTTTACTTTTGGCTGCCTGTAGCGAGAAACCCCCTTTAACGCCTGAGCAGCAGTGGCAAGGCTTTTGTACCAGTCTAGGTAATGCTGCACGTTCAATCATGCTAGACCGCCAGTCTGGGATTGATAAAGCTCGGGCACTGGAGCATGCTAACCGTGTGGAAGATCCACTAATCAAAGAAATGATTCTTAAAATTCTGGATCAGGCTTATCTTCAGCCAAGAGTTGAGGGTAAGCAGGCAAAACTTGATGTACAAGAAAAATTTAAACAGCAGGCCTATGAACAGTGCCTGAGTACACCACATGACCGGATGCCACAATATAAAAAACTATAACTTATATCTAACTTTATAAAATAGCCTAAGTATTTTAAGTAAGATGCTTGGGCTCATTGGTAGTGCTTAGATTAAATCTTGAAAATAAAACTAGCTTTAAATGTATTTATTGAAAGCAAAATGCACAGTTAATTTTCAGAAATTGCCAACCCGACTAAAGATAATTGGAGAAAAGAATTTTTCTTCACTTTAACCTTCTATACTGTCATCTGACGACGGTCAAAATTTTAGTAGAGACAGAGGCTCAAGATCCAAGACACTTGAGAGATTATATGAATAACATTTAGTTATAAAATAATGGGCATCACAAAGAAACACTTTACTTGCATTAACTTTTATCGGGAATTTTAGTAAAATTTTACAGTCCATATTATTTGTGAAGCTTTGAAGAAGCTGGAATTCACAAGTAATTTTTTAAAAAAGAGGAATTACACCGTGCTAGAAGCTTACCGCCAACACGTTGAAGAACGTGCCGCACTCGGAATCCCACCGAAGCCACTTGACGATACTCAAACAGCTGAGCTGGTTGAATTGTTAAAAAATCCACCTGCTGGTGAAGAAGCATACCTGGTTGACTTGATTGAAAACCGAGTTCCCGCAGGTGTTGATCAAGCAGCTTATGTAAAAGCTGCTTTCTTGGCTGCCGTGGCAAAAGGTGAAGCGACCTCTCCATTAATTTCTAAAGAGCGTGCAGTTTACCTGTTAGGTACAATGCTCGGCGGTTATAACGTAGCCCCTTTAGTTGAATTACTTGATGATGCTGAACTGGCTGAACTGGCTGCC